>DAOVCL010000079.1 GCA_030670005.1 Candidatus Zixiibacteriota bacterium
AAGCTTCTCCCGGGTAATCCAACTGGAAACCTACATCAATGGAGAGTCCCTCTCCACATTCTCCGCCGATGGTCTTATTATCTCCACCCCCACCGGGTCCACAGCTTACTCCCTCTCTGCCGGGGGGCCGATCATCAACCCCCAGATGGAGGCCATAATCATCACCCCCATCTGTCCTCATAGCCTCTCTGTGAGGCCTATGGTCATCTCCAGGGAGGAGACCTTTGAGGCAGAAATCTACTCAGACCACAACTCGGCCATGCTCACCATAGATGGGCAGGTAGGATATGAGCTATCCTCTGGGGATAGGGTGAGGATAGAGAGGGCAGATTACAAGATATCTCTGATCCACTCCACCGATCAATCCTTCTATCAGGTCCTGAGGGAGAAGCTTAAATGGGGACTGGAACCCGGATTTAAGGGGTAAAATTGCTGAGGGAGTTGAGGATTAAGGACTTTGCCCTCATTGATGAGCTATCCATCCAGTTTGGCAAGGGGCTCAATGTGCTCACCGGCTCTACTGGTGCGGGAAAGTCTATAATAGTGGGGGCGATAGGGCTCCTCTTAGGGGAGAGGGCGGAGAGAGACCAGATCAGATCAGGCTCTGAGTCTGCCAGGGTGGAGGGCCTCTTTGAGCTGGCCGAAAGTGAGAAGATCAATGACCTCTTCCCCCAGTTGGGAATTAAGGCCGAGAATGGTCAATTGGTCTTAGGAAGAGAGATATTCCTCCAGGGGCCAGGTCGCTGTTATGCCAATGGAAAGCTCATCACCCTCTCCTGCCTGCGCAGGATAGGAGACCTCCTAATAGACCTCCACGGCCCCCATCAGCATCAATCCCTCCTGCAGAGGGACACCCATTTGGATCTCTTAGATGGCTTTGGCGGGCTCTGGCCCCTGAGGAAGAGGGTGGAATCTGCCTTCAAGGCTTTGCAGGGAGGGTTGAAGCAGAGGGAGGGGTTAATCAAGGCCAAAGAGGAGGCCGAGGAGAAGAGGGAGCTCCACTCCTTCCAGTTGAGGGAGATCGAGAGGATTAACCCCCAGCCTAAGGAGGAGGAGGACTTAGAGGAGGAGAAGCAAATATTAGAGAACACGAAGTCCCTTACCCAAAGCCTCTCCTCTGCCATAGATCTCCTCTACGAGACAGAGGGCTCGGCCTTAGAGAACCTCCAACAGGCGGAAAGGGAGATAGAGAAGGCGGCTAGGATAGATCGAAAGCTGGAGAAGCCAGTTGAGGGTTTAAGGGAGACCTCCATTAATGTTGACGACGTCTATCACCTCTTGACCTCCTACCTGGGCAGGATAGAACACAACCCTCAGAGATTAGAGGAGGTAACCGAGAGGCTCTTCTCCCTTAAAGGGCTGGAGAAGAGGTTCGGGGGAAGCATAGACGCTGTGTTACAATACAAAACCAAGCTCAAGCAGGCCCTGGGGACAATAGAGGATTTGGGATCAGCTTTAGAGACAAGCGAGAAGAAGATCACTCAACTGAAGGGGGATTACTCCTCCCTCTGTTTCCTTCTCTCCCAGAAGAGGAGGGAAGCGGCGAAGAGGTTGGAGAAGAGGGTTGAGGAGGAACTGGCCCCTTTAGGTATGGAGAAGGCCAGGTTTGAGGTGAGACTAAGCTTATCAGTTTCGGTAGATGGCTTAATAGAGATGGAGGGAAAGAGGTTCGCCGCCACGGAGAAAGGGATGGAGAAGGCGGAGTTCTACATCTCCCCCAACCCGGGCGAAGAGCTCAAACCTCTCACTAAGATTGCCTCCTTAGGGGAGGCATCCCGCATTATGCTCGCCTTGAAGGCCATCCTGGCCAAGGTCGATCAGATCCCCCTTTTGGTCTTCGATGAGATAGATGTGGGGATAGGGGGGAAAGTTGCCCATCAGGTGGGGGCAAGGCTGAAGCTATTGGCCTCTTCCCATCAGGTAATCTGCATCACCCATCTCCAGCAGATCGCCTCTCAGGCTCAGCACCATTACAAGGTGGAGAAGGCCACCGGGGGGAAGAGGACGAAGACCAGTATTCGTAAGCTAACTAAGGAGGAGAGGATCAACGAGATAGCCAGGATGTTGGCCGGAAAAAGGATAAGCCCTGCTGCCTTGGAGCAGGCCCAGGAGATGATCAGGGAGGGGGAGAGGATATAATGGATTTAAGGAAGGTGGCCAACTGTCTAACCTTGAGTCGCATATTTATGATTCCCCCCTTCCTGCTCTGCCTTGGCTATTGGGAGGAATGGAATTGGGCTGCTGTTGCCTCCAGACTCATCTTCTCCTGGGTAGCTATTTCTGACTTTTTGGATGGCATCCTGGCCAGATCATCAAAGAAAGAAAACCCCCTGGGCCGTTTTTTGGACCCGCTGGCCGACAAGATCTGCATTAGCATAGCCTACATTGGATTCAGCATCATCTTTGGTCGCCCCTCCTGGTGGATAACCGGAGTTGTCCTGGGCAGATTCATCCTCTTAGGCGGCCTCTGGTTTGCCGCCCTGTGGGCTTCCAGTCAGAGCTTCTACGCATTCTTAGGGATGCGAAATACTCTCACCACTCCCAATCTCCTGGGGAAAGCAACCACCTGGGTTCAGCTAATCCTCCTCTTCATCCTCCTCTTTTCCTTCCCCCAGGTCTGGATCTGGGCAGGATCCTGGGCGGTTTTGGCCTTTAGCCTGCTCTCTATGATCGTCTATCTCTGGTCTACAATTCGTCAGATCAGAAATCAGCAGGGATATTCTGATCAGGAGGGGCAGATACTTGGCTCACTGGCTAAGGTCTTGGCCAGGTTCAGGATATTCTCTTAGCAAAGAACCGAATGTAAAATGTAGAATTAAGAATTACAAGATGAGGTGGCAGAACCCCGATTCTGCCACCCACCGCCGTCAGATGAGGGCATCTGACGGCTCAGGTTAAATTTCTATTTTCTGGTGAACTATTACACTATGAGAACTCTCTCGTGAATCGTTACATATGAAAGCCAGAAGCAGGGTCTACTTTAGCGACCTGAGGACAAAGTCAGGGGTAAATCTCTATCAGAAGCTCGCCCTCCTCTTTGATCGGGCGGGCTTTGCTGAGGTAATCGAGGATAAGGGTTTAACCGGCATCAAGCTCCACTTCGGGGAGAGGGGAGGGAGTGCCTTTATCAGGCCGATCTTCATCAGGCCCATTGTGGAGAAGGTAAAGGAGGCCGGGGGCAAACCATTTCTGGTAGACACCAACACCCTCTATACCGGCTCCCGCTCAAACTCTTATGATCACCTCCTTTTGGCCGCAGAACATGGGTTCAACCCCGTGGTCACCGGTGCCCCTCTATTGATCGGAGATGGGCTGAGGGGGCAGTCCTATCAGGAGGTGGAGATAGATGGAAATCACATAAAGGTGGCCTACATCGCCTCCGACATCGCCTACTGTGACTCCCTCATCGGGGTGGCCCACTTCAAGCTCCACTTAGGGGTAGGCTTCGGTGGGGCGATAAAGAACATCGGCATGGGCTGCGCCAGCATAGCTGGCAAGCTGGCCCAGCATTCCAATGTGAGGCCCAGGATAAAGGGAAAGTCCTGCACCGGCTGCAGGAAATGCGTTGATTACTGTCTTCCTAAGGCCATAGAGATCAGGGAGGGAAAGGCCTTTATCTTAGAGGAGAGGTGCACCGGATGTGGGGAGTGTATCTCGGTCTGCCCCACGGGAGCGGTAAGGGTGAGGTGGGATGCCGCCAGTAGGGATCTGCAGGAGAGGTTGGTAGAATACCTCTGGGCGGTGACCAAAGGAAAAAAGGGAAGGATAGGATACATCAACTTCCTCTTAAACATCACCCCGGACTGCGACTGCTTTGACCACTCCGATGCCCCCTTGGTTCCCGATATTGGCATCCTGGCCTCCCGGGATCCTGTGGCCATTGACCAGGCCTCCGTAGATCTTTTTAACGGTAGCCAGGGACTGGAGAACTCCGCCCTCAAAGAAAGCCTCAGCCCTGGAGAGGACAAGATCAGGGACATTTACCCGGAGATCGACTATGGCAACCAGCTCACCTATGGGGAGAAATTAGGGTTAGGAAAAAGAAAATACGAGCTGGTAAGGGTTTAGCTCGATCTTTTCATAAACTAAGGCGTTAAGCCTGCATAGCAAACTGCGTTCAGAAATCTTGCAGTAAAACCCTTCTGCCCGGCTTCAGCCGAGATTCTCTTCTCTCTTCTACCCGACTTCAGTCGGGGTCTTTTAGGGCTTTAGCCCTATACAGGGCCCTAAAGGGCCTTCAACCCTGCACTAAAGTGCGGTAGAAAACCAAGACCCTCACCACGGATTAGCACAGACCAACCCTGAAAAGGATTTGACCCGGTCATGTTCCGTTTAGTTCCGTGTATTCCGTGGTAAGAGTTCTCCTTCTACCCGGCTTTAGCCGAGGGTTCCGGTGGCAGAATCCCGATTCTGCCACTCCTCCCTCTCGCCGAAATTCCCTAATAGTATAAATGAATTGATCAGGCCAAACAAAAAGGCTGTCTGGGCTATCTTGCCCAGGCAGCCTTTTTATATTACCCAGAAAGAAACCTACTTCAGAAGGATCATCTTGCGCATTAAGGATATGCCCTCTGCCTTCAACTGGTAGAAGTAGATACCGCTGGTCACCCTCTGACCCTCACTGTCCTCCCCATTCCAGGTAGCCCGATATGCACCTCGCTTCTGTGACTGATTGACTAAGGTATTCACCTCCTGCCCCAACACCTTATAGATCTTCAGGCTGACCTCAGATCCTTTAGGCACGGTATACTCTATGCTGGTAATCGGGTTAAAGGGATTGGGATAGTTCTGGGAGAGAGCAAAGACCTTGGGCAACTCTCCATCAGTAGGAATCTCCTGAACACCCTCAAAGGGTATACAGAAAATATCGTTGCTGAGATCCGTATCACCCAGAAGGGAGGCATAGCAACAGACGATGATTGTATCGAGGACAACGGTATCAGGTGGTTGGCCCTCAAAGATAACGGTGTCGTAAACTGCAGAATCAACTAACCAGGGCTCAAACTCAACCTGAACGGAAGCTCCCCCCCCAAGCGTGACCTCTTCAATATCATAATAGAACTCCATCCCCTTGATCACAGCGGATAGCCTTGCCTGAAAAGTCACTTCATTAGAACCATTGTTAGCCACAGTTGCCTTGGGATAGCAGGTCTCCCCAGCCACAGGCGTCGGATTATCAATTGAGATTGCTGCCACATCTCCCTCAATCACTGGCACAGATAGGTAGAGGACTGGATTGTCAGTGCACTCGCCTTCTGCTTGAATAAAGTGACCAGCCATAAGATCAGCCAGATACTCGATGTGAAGTGTACTATTGACCACAGGAGCAAGCGAGGGATATCGCTCATGCTCGCCAAATGTATTGGTCAAATTAACCTTGTTACCCCAGGTGTCCCCATTATCCATTGAACGAGCCGCATATATCTCCGCGTTTGCCCTCCCCGTCACTGGCTCCTCATCGTCCCAGGGAAATTCCTCCCAAACACAGTAAACATACCCAGTTGTAGGATCCATCCCAATTGTTGGCCTATCCTGACATAAGGCATTGAAACCGGGAGTCCCGGCAAGCTCCCACAGCTCAGGATAGCTGGCTACCAGACTCCATTCCGGACTGTTCGCCTCACACCAGTGCCAAACCTCCGCCGGAGCAATGTTCTCCCCATCGGCAGTTTGGGTAGCTATGTGCAAATTATCGTCACTATCATAAAACGGAAAGCCACCGATTATCCAGGCATGTCTCAAGTCACTGGGTATATCGCTGCTGATGTCTACCGAATCACCCCAGGTTGTCCCTCCATCCGTTGATTCCTTGTAATAGACCACGCCATCATCGTCCCCGTCACTCACTGACCACACAATGCACACCTTAGGACTATTCTGAGAAGCCGCTATGTTATGGGTAGGAAATCCATTCGTGGCTATAAACACCCAAGGCGAAAAGGTATTTCCGCCATCCGAGGAGTTACAGTAATAAATGTCGTTGATGTCTATATAGGCAACGGCACAGATATGAACATAACCACTGGGACCTAAGGCCAGCCTTGGCCAGATGATTCCCTCGTCACAAATCCCTATGGGAGTTGGGCAGTGGCTGCAGTTAAAAAAGGCCCCTCCAGGAATGATATCATAGCAGACCCAGGAGTAATAGACATCCCCTTCGGAAGCATGCATGCATATGAACTCTATACCAGTGGAGTTGTCGACGTCCAGTGTTCCATAACCGTCCTTAAGGGGATTGACCTCCTCATAGCCACTCTCCATAAAATCGGGGTTGTTATAAGCCCAATCGCTACCATCCCAGTAGTTATAGACCATATGGCGGTCCGGGAAGTCCGCACAATCTCGGGAATGCATCCAGGTGAGGTGGATCGTACCATAAGATGGGTCATAGTAAATCCGCCTTGTCGCTGGGCCGTTCACAAACCAGTCGTATGTGGTACCACCCACGGTGTCACCAGGGGAGGGAAGAGCCTTGCTCAGCACAGAAGGTTCCTCACTCTGCCCGGTAGGTATGGTTTCATCTCCCCTCAATATCGGGCCTTTTATCGCTCTCTTGTCAATCGATTTCCTCATGGTAAGATCAGAGGCACCAGCTTCACTTGGTGTAAGCGTCCGCATATTGATCCCACTCACAAAAGAAAATATAAGCCCACAAATTATAAGCACTAAAAAAAGATTCTTCACTTTTCCCTCCTTAAGTTATGCTTCAAGAACTCGTCTAACTTCTGTCCTGTCTAATTAATCTCTCGGGCTATCACCTCCCCTCTATCCATTAATTAATTTCACCTAATTAGAATCATCCTTTTGACCTCTGAAAAATCGCCTGCCCTGAAACGACAGAAATAAACCCCACTGGAAACAATCTTCCCTGATCCATTCCTTCCGTCCCAGTTGGCTACATACCTCCCGGCCTCCATCTTTTCAGATGCCAAAACCTTTACTAAACGGCCGGTGACATCATATATCTTCAAGCTCACTGCCGAAGGCTTAGGGAGCGAAAAGGATATATTAGTTTCTGGATTAAAGGGGTTAGGGTAATTCTGTTTCAAGCAATATCCCGAAGGTAAAGTCCCATCCCCTCTTCTTATAATTATACCAGAAGGGACACTATCCGCTGGAACTTCCAGGTAAAGGACGGAATTCAATGTCCAAGACCCTTCACCCTGAGCGATGCCTCCACCATCCTTATCATTAACATAGATGATGTGAAGAGAGGTATCCCCGGTAGTGGCAGTAACCAATGCAGCCAAAGACGGATAATCATCATCATCACATTCACCAGCGGCGGCATCAGGGCTGGGACTTTTGGTCAGGTTAACTACCGGGCCCCAGGTTGCCCCTCCATCCCCTGAACGAGTAACATAGAGCTCACCATTGGGAAACCCACCAGCCGACCAATCGTCATCTCGATTTCCTACCCAGACGCAAAATAGGTCTCCGGTATTAGGATCAATCCCCAGGGATGGCCTATCGGCCGGAAGTCTCCAAGCCCCCGGATCCTCGGTAGTAAACCACCAGCCCTCCATAGTATCACCAGGGCTACCCTGACCACTAACCGTAGTCAACCCTGGCTCCTGGCTCCAGTGCATAATCCGGGAAAACCAGGTATAAATCCCTGTATCTCCCGCTGCCCAATAGGCGGTGAAGACAAAATGAGGATTGTCATCATTGTCATAGATGAGGTTGACATCCGTATAGGCCCTGAAACTGTCTGATTCAGCAAATTGAGTGATATTTTGAGGAGATTGGGAAAAGTCGAAATCCTCCCCATAGTTAGCAGATTCATAATAGTAAATGTCATTGACCCATTGGCCTGGATCACTGGTCCCCGCCCGGGGGGCAGTATAGGCAATTCCCACCTTACCGGAGATAGGAGAGGCAGCTATATCGTAAGCGATGTCATACAGGGAATCATCAAAAACAGTCCAGGGGCTAAAGCTTCCTCCCTGATCGGTGGAACGACAGTAATAAGCAGGAGCTGTCTCGCCAGCAGCCTTAGGAGTATGAGCCAGAAGGTGGATATTGTCGTTTTTGTCCACAGCTATATGTGGCCACAGCGCCTCTCCCTCAGAGGGGTTTATAATAGGGGATTCAATAAAGAAACCGCCTCCTCGCATCATATCAACGGCAATTGCTGATTGATCCGGATAACAATGATAGGCCACCACAGCCTCTCCACCTGAGAGAATCCCAAGAGTTGTGTAACCAGCCCTCTGAGTGCTTATTTGAATCCCTTCGCCTTGCGGTTCTAACCAAACACCGTCTTCATCAACGAAGGCATAGAAGACATGGCGCTCTGTAGCCTCTACATCGAGGCCATTCATCCAGCAAAAATGAACTCCGCCCATCGCGTCTACTACCACCATCTTACTGATGGCTCCATTGTGCTGGTAGTCATAATAGGTTGTTCCCAACTTCTCCCCGGGAGAACTCAGGAAGGGATTGGCATAAGATGAGCTTCCTCTAATACCTTCCTCAAGCCCAGTAGCGAGCTCTAGCGGAGGAAGATCAGCTATCCTCTTGGATTGAGTTCCCAATAGGGGAACCGTCCAAAACAAGCTAATA
>DAOVCL010000042.1 GCA_030670005.1 Candidatus Zixiibacteriota bacterium
CCACCCAGATACCCTACAGGTTTATCCCGGCGAAGGGGGATCTGAGGTTCACCGGACTTCTTTTGGATGTGGACCCAGAGACAGGAATGGCCAAAAGGGTGGAGAGGATAAGGATCGACCTGGAGGGGGAATGAGCGCCCAGATAATAGATGGAAAGGGGATAGCCGCGGAGATCAAAAGGGAACTGAAGGGGGAGGTTGATAACCTTGGTAAGCAGGGAATTACCCCTGGACTGGCGGTGATCCTGGTGGGGAATGACTCCGCCTCCCAGGTCTATGTGAGAAACAAATCGACCGCCTGTGAGAGGGTAGGCATCTACTCAGAGACCAGGATGCTTCCTCAGGAGACGACCACCCAGGAGTTAATCTCCCTTATCGAGGAACTCAATCAGAGGAGGGATATCCACGGCATCCTCGTCCAGCTTCCCCTTCCCCCCCCAATCGATAAAAAGCTCATCTTCACCTCCCTCTCCCCGATGAAGGATGTCGATGGCTTATCCCCAGTGAGTTTGGGGATGATACTCTGGGGCAATCCCACATTTACCCCCTGCACCCCGGCGGGGATCTTGGAGCTATTGCAGAGATTAGGGATAGATCCCCAAGGAAAGAGGGCGGTGGTCGTAGGCCGCAGCAGGTTAGTTGGCCTTCCCTTGGCCAACCTCCTGGCCCTGAAGAGGAAGGGGGGGAATGCCACCGTTACCCTCTGCCATAGCCTCACCCCGGGGCTGGCCTCCATCACTAAGGGGGCCGATATCCTGATAGCTGCCCTGGGCAGACCCCTGTTCATCAGGGGAGAGATGATCAAGAAGGGGGCGGTGGTGATAGATGTGGGGATAAACAGGGTAGAGGACCCATCCACCAAAAAAAGATATAGGCTGGTGGGGGATGTGGAGTTTGAGTCAGCTTGTAAAATAGCCTCGGCCATCACCCCTGTCCCCGGAGGGGTGGGGCCGATGACCGTTGCTATGTTGTTAAAGAACACCGTTCAGGCGGCAAGGTGGAGTTGTCTGGAGAAGTAGACAATCAACCCATCTATTCGGTTAGCCAGATCAACCGTGAGATAAGGCTCATCTTAGAGGAGAATCTATCTACTCTCTGGGTGGAGGGTGAGATCTCCAACTACCTCCATCACCCCTCAGGTCATTGCTACTTCTCCCTCAAGGACAGAGACTCCCAACTGAGATGTGTGATCTGGAGGGATCAGGCCCGGGGTCTTAGCTTTACCCCGCAGGATGGGATGAAGGTCCTGGCCTATGGTCAGATTACCGTCTATGAAAGGGGAGGACAGTATCAGCTAACTTGCTTTAGGCTCAAGCCCTCTGGGGTTGGTGAGCTGGGATTGGCCTTTGAGAGGTTGAAGAGGAAGCTGGAGAAGGAGGGGCTCTTTGATCCCGGGCACAAGCTTCCTCTTCCCCTATTTCCGCAGAGGATCGGGGTAGTTACCTCCCCCTCGGGGGCGGCCATCAGGGACATAATAAAGGTGGTGGGAAAGAGGTCCCCCTGGATCCAGATCATCCTGACTCCGGTACTGGTGCAGGGTCCCGGGGCCGCAGAGCAGATAGCCCAGGCGATCAAGGACTTCAACCTCTTTGGAGAGGTGGACTTGATCATCGTGGGGAGGGGCGGTGGATCCATAGAGGATCTTTGGGCCTTTAATGAGGAAGAGGTGGCCAGGGCCATCTTCTCCTCTCAGCTTCCCATAATATCGGCTGTAGGCCATGAGATAGATTTTACCATCTCCGACTTTGTCGCCGATGCCAGGGCCCCCACCCCCTCAGCGGCGGGGGAGCTGGCCACCAGGGACAGGGGGGAGCTGAGGGAGAGGCTAAAGACAATAGGCGAAAGGATGGGGGGGCTGGTTGCCGGTAGAGTAGACGATCTGCAAAGGAGGCTCGACCATATTGGCCAGAGCTATGGCTTCCGTCGTCCCCAGGATGTCCTCACCCAGTTAATTCAGGGGAATGATGAGTTAGAGAGGAGGTTGATGCAGGCCATGCAGCACCTCTTGGAGCTTAGGGGAACTAAGCTCTCCGGCCTGAAGGCAAGGCTTTGGTCCCTTGGCCCCCGGGGGATCCTGCAGAGGGGATATAGCATCTGTCGGAAGCTGCCTGGAAGGGAGGTGGTGAGAAGGGCATCCCAACTTGAGGTGGGGGGAGGGATAGAGGTAATCTTCTGGCTGGGCAGGATATCTGGTAGGGTGGAAACCGTGGAGGAGAAATATGGAGAGGAAAGGATTTGAGGAGCTGATGGGGAGACTGGAGGAGATCGTGGAGAGGCTGGAGTCTGGAGAACTTCCCTTAGAGAGTTCACTGGAGCTCTTTGAGGAGGGGGTGGAGATATTCAAGCTCTGCACCAAGAGGCTGGAGGGGGCGCAGGCTAAGGTGCAGAAGCTGGCAAAGGACTTAAAGGGGGAGTTTTACCTCACCCCTCTGGAGGGGGAAGATGAACCCTAAGGCCTATCTGGAGGAGAAGAGGAGACTGGTGAACGAGGCCTTAGAGCGGTTCCTACCCTCCCCGCGGAGGAGGCCCCGTAGACTGCATCAGGCGATGAGGTATAGTTGCTTTGCCGGAGGCAAGAGGCTCAGGCCCATCCTGGCCATAAACTCCTTTGAGCTAACCGGGGGAGAGGGGGAGAGGATACTGCCTGCCGCCTGTGGCTTAGAGCTTATTCACACCTATTCCCTCATCCATGATGATCTCCCCTGTATGGATGATGATGATCTCCGCCGGGGCAAGCCCACGCTTCATCGGGCCTTTGACCAGGGACTCGCCCTCCTGGCCGGAGATGCCCTTCATGCCTTAGCCTTTGAGCTTCTGGCTTCCTCAGGTAGCCTGAAGGTGGTGGTGGAGGTCTCCCAGGCCATAGGAAGTCAGGGGATAATCGGGGGTCAGGTCGCTGATGTGGAGGCAGAGGGGGTAAAGATCCCCCCGCGGGAGGTTAAGTATATACATACACACAAGACCGCTGCCCTCTTTAGGGCATCCCTGAGGATAGGGGCCATTCTGGGGGGAGGCTCCGAGGAGGAGCTGGGCTGCCTATCCAAGTATGGGGAGAGGTTAGGTCTCCTCTTTCAAATCGTGGACGACATCCTGGATGTGGAGGGGGAAAGGGAGAGGTTGGGAAAGCCGGTGGGCTCTGATCAGAGGCGGGGTAAGGCCACCTATCCTTCCGTCTGGGGGATGGAGGAGTCGAAGGGGGAGGCGAAAAGGCTGGCACGATTGGCCAAGAGGGAGGTAGAGAAAATGGGCCCCAGGGCTGGGTTTCTCCACTGGCTTCCAGAATTTATCCTCACCAGGAGGGGTTAAGGATGGAAAGGATTCTGGAGCGGATCGATTCCCCCCAGGACTTGAAGGGACTCTCCCTGGGGGAGCTGGAGGCCCTGGCGGCTGAGCTGAGGGAGGAGATAATCACCGTGGTCTCCCGAAATGGTGGACATCTGGCCCCCAACCTCGGGGTGGTGGAGCTTAGCCTGGCCCTCCATTATGTCTTCGATACCCCCACCGACAAGATCATCTGGGATGTGGGCCATCAGGCCTATGCCCATAAGCTGATCACCGGCCGGCGGGGTAGGTTCCATACCCTGAGGAGATACCGGGGGATAAGTGGTTTCCCCAAGAGGGCGGAGAGTCCCTATGACCCTTTTGGCACGGGCCATGCCTCCACCTCCATATCGGCAGGCCTGGGGATGGCCAAGGCCAGGAACCTCAGGGGGGAGGACCACAAGATAATAGCGATCATCGGGGATGGCGCCCTCACCGCGGGGTTGGCCTTCGAGGGCTTGAACAATGTGGGGGCCTCGGAGACGGATATCATCGTGGTCTTAAACGACAACAGGATGTCCATCTCCCCCAGCGTAGGGGCCTTCTCCAAGTATCTGACCAATGTTCTCACCGTCCCCGCCTACAACCGACTGAGGGCGGAGATATGGGATTTCATCGGAAAGCTGCCGGAGTTTGGGGAGAAGATCCAGACCGCAGTAAGGAGGCTTGACGAAAGCCTCAAGGGCCTGGTCCTCCCCGGTATATTCTTCGAGGAGTTGGGATTCAGGTATATCGGGCCGTTAGACGGCCATGACCTCCCCCTCTTGATTAAAACCTTGGAGGCCATACGAGGTTTCAAGGAGCCTATTCTCTTCCATATCCTCACCAAGAAGGGAAAGGGCTATAAACATGCCGAGGAGAACCTTCCCAAGTTCCATGGCCTGGGTGCCTTTGACAAGATTACCGGAGAGGTGAAGAAGTCGGTGAACCCCTCCTATTCCCAGGTGTTTGGACAGACCTTGGAGAGGCTGGCCGAGAAGGATGAGAGGATTGTGGCCATTACGGCGGCTATGTCCCTGGGAACCGGGTTGGAGGGATTCTCCCAGAAGTTCCCCCAGAGGTTTTATGATGTGGGGATAGCCGAACAACATGCGGTGACCTTTGCCGCCGGGCTGGCCACCCAGGGATTGAGGCCAGTTGTGGCCATCTACTCCACCTTTCTCCAACGGGCCTATGACCAGATAGTTCACGATGTCGCCCTACAGAGGCTTCCGGTGGTCTTTGCCGTTGACCGGGGAGGACTGGTGGGAGAGGATGGCCCCACCCACCATGGGACCTTTGACCTCAGTTACCTGCGGGGGATACCCAATCTGGTCCTGATGGCCCCCAAGGATGAGAACGAATTTAGGCAGATGCTCTACACCGCCCTGAGGTATGAGAAGGGCCCGGTGGCGGTGAGGTATCCCCGTGGTTATGGGCTGGGCCTCCCCTGGGAAGGAAGGTGGAAGAGGTTGAGGATGGGTTCCTGGGAAAAGCTAAGAGAGGGGGATGATCTGGTCATCCTGGCCGTTGGCTCAATGGTCCATCCCTCCCTCAGGGCCGCCCAGGGCCTCTCCAAATGGAAGGTGGGAGTAGTAAACTGCAGGTTCGTCAAGCCTATAGACACCAACCTTCTGAGGGAGATAGGCCAGAAGGCGGGGGCTATCCTTACCGTGGAGGATAACTCCCTCGTAGGGGGATTTGGTAGCGCTGTGCTGGAGGCCTGGGCAGGGCTTGGGCTCCCTCGCTTAAGGATTGAGAGGTTGGGCATCCCGGATAGGTTCATCGAGCATGGGGCAAGGGATAAGCTCCTCTCTATTTTGGGCTTAGACGAGAAGGGAATAGCCAAGAGGGCAAGGGAGATCCTGGAAGGTTCAAGGTAAAAGGGGAAGGATGGAGGGGAAACAATTAAGGGGTATTAACCCAATCTATTCATAAATTCGGGGGTGACATCTCCGATCGGCAAGGGTTTCTCATTGTAGGGACAGGTCTTTAGACCTGTCCGAGGAAAGCTTATCTGAGGAATAGATCTATGGAGTATACGGCAATTTTGCATCCCGCTGAAGAAGGGGGATACTGGGTAGAGGTTCCAGTTTTGCCGGGCTGTTTTTCCCAAGGGGAGACGGTAGAAGAGGCTTTGGAAAAGATCAAAGAAGCAATAGAACTCCACCTCGAAGGCCTTAAAGAGGAAGGAATGGAGCCACCGCAGGATGAGGGTTTCGTCCTTGGCAGGGTTGGGGTTAAATAGTCCCTTTGGAGGTCCACGGCCAGATAAGTCTTCTCTGCTATGAACTTATGGGAATTGTGGGAGAGGTCTCCAGACCTCGATTATAATTCTCCCTCCCCTGGCGGGAGGGAGTTAGAGGGAGGGGGCTCCTGAGGATGAAGTTTCACCCTCATCCTGCGGCAAGCTCTGGACAGGCCCTAATCTCTCCCTTCAAGGGAGAGCTAAATTTGACATCGGGTCAGGAGATAGTTCGCACATCTTGGCGGAGAAAACATTGGAAATTAAACGAATGCTTAATGGCCTGCAGAAGTTTAGCTGGCTTCATAAGGCAAGATTATGTGTCAAGTTTTTGGAGTTACCAAGAGTAGGATGAGAAATACAGGTTCTGGAGGGCAGGGAGAAAGAGGAGCACTGGGGTTGAGACCCCAACTTGGTTGCCTTCACTCGATAGTTTTTTTCATTCTTAATTCTACATTCTCCATTTTACATTCTAAGCTTACCTGACTACTGACCCCTGTGAACTGTCTTTGGAGGTGATTGAAGATGCCCCAATTTAACAAGATAACAGATGAGGTCCTCAGGGAGATTTCCGATATCTGTGAGGCGGCTACTGACCCTGATATAACAGAGGCCTATGGCCGGGATGAGACATCCGACCTCTTCTCCCTCCCCGAGGCGGTAGTCAGGCCCACCAAGGCCGAGCAGGTCTCTCAGCTCTTGAAACTGGCCTCCCAGAGGCTTTTTCCCGTCACCCCGCGGGGAACGGGAACTGGAGTCTCCGGAGGGGCCGTGCCGGTTGAGGGGGGATTGGTCATCTCCCTGGAGAAGATGGACCGATTGATGGAGAGTGATCAGGAGAATCTGATGGCCGTTGTCGAACCCGGATTGATCACCGGTGAGTTCCAGAACCAGGTTGAGGAGTTAGGGCTTTTCTACCCACCTGATCCGGCCAGCTTGGATTCCTGTAGCTTAGGGGGAAATGTGGCTGAGGGGGCAGGTGGCCCTCGGGCCTTCAAGTATGGCATCACCAAGGATTATGTCACCGGCCTGGAGTTAGTCCTGGCCTCTGGCCAGACCATCAGCTTGGGGGGGAAGATAATCAAGGATGTCTCCGGTTACAATCTGATTGGAACATTTATTGGATCCGAGGGGACCCTGGGGATAATCACCTCCATCACCCTCAGGCTGATCCCCCTTCCCCCCTGTAAGGTTGACCTCCTGGTTCCATTTCCCTCTTTAGAGAAGGCAGGGGAAACTGTCTCCCTCCTGGTGGAGAAGGGGATCGTTCCGGCCACAATTGAATTTATGGAGAGGAACGCTCTGCTCGCCTCGGAGAAGAAGATCAATAGAGAGGTTCCCTTTAGGGATAAGGCCGCCCAACTTCTCATTGAGATAGATGGCCAAAAGAAGGAGGAGCTGGAAGGGCTCTATGAGACCATAGGGGAGATCTGCCTGGACCAAGGGGCAGAAGATGTGCTGGTGGCCGACAACAGACCGGACCAGGAGAGGATGTGGGAGGCCCGCAGGGAGATCCCCGAGGGCTTGGCTCTCCTCAGCCCCATCATTGACAAGGAGGATGTGGTCG
Organism: Candidatus Zixiibacteriota bacterium; assembly: GCA_030670005.1. GTDB lineage: Bacteria > SM23-81 > DAOVCL01 > DAOVCL01 > DAOVCL01 > DAOVCL01. The sequence goes on from DAOVCL010000042.1 coordinate 7,112, forward strand.
TCCCCCGCACCCAGATAGCAGCCTTCCTGAGGGCCAAGGAGGAGATGGCCAAAAAATATGGGATGAAGATAGTCTGTTTTGGCCACGCTGGTGATGGCAACATCCACACCAATGTCCTCAAGGGCGAGATGGCCGATGAGAAGTGGAAGAAGGTGAGGAAGGCGATAGATTATGAGCTTATCCGCACCGTCCTCTCCCTGGGGGGAACAATCACCGGTGAGCACGGCATCGGCGCGGTGAAGAGGGAATATCTCAAGGAGTTTGCCAGCCCTGCGGCCCTCTCCCTGATGCGGGGCATAAAGCAGACCTTCGACCCCCAGGGCATAATGAACCCAGGAAAGGTTCTGTGATGATGAAAAAAGATGAAAATAAAAGCGCCGTTACTGAGGAGGGAAAGAAAGTGGAATGGCGCCATCCAGGGGGGAAGTTACGCAGGTTAGGTCCTGAATCCTGCACTGATGCAGAGCTTTTGGCTGTTCTAATTGGATCTGGCGGCCCTGGCAGATCAGCCGAGGAAATTGCCAATGAAATCCTAAAAAAGTTCGACTCCTTCAAGGGATTAGCTAATCAACCCTTTGAGAAGCTCTATCGGATAAAAAATCTGAAAGAGGTAAGGGTGACTCGTATCGCTGCCGCCTTTGAGATCGCTCGGAGAATAGTCAAACAGGTCTTGGAGGAGAAGGAAAATGCCCAGGATTCCTGATACCTTTGGATTTACTCATCATTATACTGAAAGGACGGTAAACCAACGTTTTGTGGAATGGATAAACAGAACCATTGAAGATAAAAATCTGGATTTCGGTATCGCCCTTCAGGAGACTGGATTAAGCGACAGGAGATCGCCGGATATTATCATTCAAGAATCACCACAGAGCAAGCAAGTTGTCTGCCTCATTGAACTGAAGTTACCTCACTTCGATGCCCTGAGTGAAAGTGAACTGGTTGAACCCGCATCCGAAAAAGCTTATAAATTACGATCTCCTTACTTCGCTACCTCAAATATTAACCAGTTGGTCCTTTTCTCCACCCAGAAGCACCGGGAGTTGACCAACCTTCCTGAGCAGATTATCAATACCTATCGCCTGACAAGCATCACTGACCCAGATCTCATAGACCAACCAAGGATTCGACTCCAAATTCAGCGGAATTTAGAGCGATTCCTAACCGAACTCTATGAAGTAGCCAAGAAGAAAAAATCCGTCCCTAAAAGGTCCATAGATGAAATCCTCATCTATCGCTTACGCTCAGCGATCGATTCCTTGCAGATTCACTATCAGAAGTTAATAAGAGAGAGGATAATCGACGGGAGGTTTAGCCAAAGGCTGAAGAAGTGGTTTAATGAGCAACATTGGAGTTACTCCGGTCAGGCCCCAGATATAGAAAGAGTTGCTCGCCAGGCGGCCTATCTTCTCATTGACAAGGTACTCTTTTACACCGCTTTGCAGGAAAAACATAAGCTTAGCCCCCTGTCTATCCCGTCAGATATTACCGATAGCAAGATTCTCAAAGGCACTCTTCAGGTCTATTTTAACCGGGCCCTGGATATTGATTATGAAACCATCTTTACCACTGACTTTATTGATGAGCTTGCCTTTCCTCAAGCCTCAGAGGCGATCCTCACCCTTAAAGAGGTGCTTGAAGATATAAAGCGCTATAAGCTCTCCGAGTTGGATTACGATATCATTGGTCATATCTTTGAACGGCTCATTCCCTATGATGAGCGTCATATGCTCGGTCAATATTTCACTCGTTCGGACATTGTGGACCTCATTTTAGGTTTCTGCTTGCAGAAAGAAGAGGATAAAGTCTTTGACCCTGCTTGTGGCACGGGAACTTTCCTTGTCCGTGCTTACAAACGAAAGAAACTCCAGAATACCTGTTTAGACCACAATGTTATCTTAAAGACCCTCTGGGGTGGAGACATTGCCAAATTTCCCGTTTCCCTGGCTACCATCAATTTAGCCATTAGAAATTTAGGCGCTAATGAGAACTATCCCGGCATATTCCAGAAAGATTTCTTCCAATTACATCCTGACTTGACCGAATTCACTCAACCTCGGAAGGTAATTGTTCGAGCATTGGATAAAAAGAAAATAGAACTTGAGCTCCCCCGTTACTTTGATTGTGTCGTTGGCAATCCTCCCTATACAAGGCAAGAGGAGATGGAAGAACTCATCGGTGGAAAGGGTTACAAAAATGAAATTATTAAAACAGTTACTCATTATCGAGGTAAGAGGATTGCTAACCTGGGCAAACGGGCAGGTATACATTCCCATTTCTTTCTCCACGGCTGGAAATTCTTAAACGAAGGAGGTCGCTTTGGATTTATCGTCTCCAACTCCTGGCTTGATGTGGACTACGGGAAGTACCTCAAGGCGTTTTTCCTCAAGCGTTACAAAATCATTGCCATTATTGAATCCAAAGTAGAGAGATGGTTTGAAGAAGCGGATATCAATACCTGCATAGTTATCCTGCAAAAATGCAGTCAAAAAAAGCTAAGAGACGGTAATCTTGTCCGTTTTGTCTATCTCAAGAAACCTCTGACCCATTTTATCCCTCCTGCTGAAGACAAATGGGAGGAAGAAATTAACCGTCGCAATCAAGTTGATAAACTCAGGAAGTTAGCGCTCAGCCGAAATCAATTTTACGAAAATGAGGAAATAAAAATCTATCCCAAATTGCAAAGAGAATTATGGGGTGAAGGATATGACAAGGAGAGTAAAAAATATGTTGGATCTAAGTGGGGTAAATATATCCGTGCCCCTCAGATCTTCTTTAAGATTTTAGATAAGGGTAAAGGAAAGCTCGTCCCCTTAAAGGAAATTGCTGATGTTCGTCGTGGATTTACTACAGGAGCCAATGAATTCTTCTATCTTACCGAAGAAAAGATAAAACAATGGGGAATCGAGAAGGAATTCTGGATGCATAAAGAAGGGGACAAATGGGTGCCCAATTATGTTGTAAGGTCGCTTAGAGAATGTGCTGCACTTACTGCAAACACTGACGATCTGAAATCGCGTATCCTCATGATTCATAAGGAGAAAAAGGATTTAAAAGGGACTAAACTTCTTAAGTTCATTATAAACGGCGAAGAGAAAGGATACAATAATCGACCAACATGTAAAGGTAGAAAACGCTGGTACGAGATCACTGAAAAATATCCGTTTCCAATCCTTTTCTCCCAAATGATGGGAGATAGATTCATAGTTGTATACAATCCTGATCTTGCCTATGTAGACCACAACTTTCACGAAGTGCGCCCAAATGATGAAAAACAAATCGTAACAATGGTGGCTCTGCTGAACAGTATTATAGGAGCTTTATTCCATGAACTCGAAAGCTATATTTTAACAGGGGCAATCAATGTCGCCAAAATGGATACATGGTCTGTTGAACGCTTCTTAACTTTGAATCCTGAGAAACTCAGTAAAGCACAGCTTCAACATTTAAAAAATGCCTTTCACTCCTTGTCATCTCGACCTATCGACCATATTTTCAAGGAACTCGGGGTTTCCACTCCTGAAGAGGTCTCCCTTAACAAAGTCAAACCTGATCGACGGGAATTGGATAAGGTTGTTATGGGGGATATTTTAGGCTTGACTGATGAGGAGCAACTCGAGGTCTACCGGGCAGTAGTTGATTTGGTAAGTTCCCGGATCAAGAAGGCAAAGAGTGTGGAGAGGAAAAAGAAAATTAAGGGTGGCATAGATGTTGACGCTTTTGTGAAAACGGTGATGGAAAGGGTAGAAGAAGAGACTTTAGGAAAGTTTTATCGAGAAGAAATCCTAACCCATAAACCACTTTACACTAAGAAACTCCCTAAGCCTACGAGCGATATTGGGCTTGAGGCAGAATTAGGCTTAAAATTTGAAAAGGATATCCACAAATATCGGCTCTTTTCAGGCAAAAAATATATCTTCTGCAAATCTGAGCCAGAAGCACGCTACCTCAAAGTTTGGGTAGAGGCTGGATTGGAAAGCGTCAAAGTTCCTAAAGATGAAGATTGTTTGGCTAAGATTGTCCCCCAATTAGAAAAATTGATAGAGAAAATTAAGAAGACAATAGAGTCCTATACCGACTCTATCCTCCAGCCCAAACTCCGCCAGAAAATCCTCCATCAACTCTGGCAGAAGATAACCGAAGGAATTGAATAAAGAAAAGAAACAGCAGCAAAAGTTGAGAGGGCTAGGTTGGTGAAAAGCAATTTGGATAGCTATGGCGGGGGTAGGACTCTGGTCCAAATACCAGGTATGACCCAGCACTTATGCATAAGTGCTGGGTGGGGCGTCAGGATATAGGACATTAAGTGCTGCCAATCCAGTTTGACTATCGGGATGGCAACCGATCTGGAAAGGCCATTACTGGAGCGCCTACCTCTTTGAGTGTGCCCCCGCCGTTTAAAAAGGGCTGTTTAAGTGATGTTGGCTTTGAGACTTTTGGGCTTGACCGAAGAGGAGCAACTTGGGGTCTATTGTGCAGTCGTAGAGCTGGTGAAAAACAGGCTAGTGAAGGCTCGCCCCGTTAAATTGTGCTTATTTAACAGGGCAAGAAGTGTGTGAGATGTGCTATGACCCGAAGAAACACCATCGGCGTTCTATCCCGGCTACGCCGGTGGGATTACACCCAACCAGGGGCATATTTCGTCACCATCTGCACCCACAGTGGGGAATGTCTGTTGGGAAGGGTTGTCAACGGGATAATGCAACTGTCCACATTTGGGGAAATCGCCCGAGATGAATGGTCATCATCGTCCCAAATTCGTCGGGAAATTCGGTTGGATACATTTGCTGTAATGCCCAATCACCTCCATGGCATCGTGTGGATTGTGGGTGATGACGTTGTAGGGGCGACCGGTCGGGCGCCCCTACCCCCACGGGTGCCA
>DAOVCL010000162.1 GCA_030670005.1 Candidatus Zixiibacteriota bacterium
TGTCACACTTTCCGTCACTCCTTCGCCACCCACCTGCTTGAGGCCGGGTATGATATTCGGACCGTTCAGGAACTTCTTGGCCACAAGGACGTTAAGACAACGATGATCTATACCCATGTTTTGAACCACGGAGGGAAGGGGGTATGCAGTCCTGTTGACTCCCTGTTATCCAGTTGAGAGCGGGGGTGTTATAGGGAAACCATATAAGACCCGTAGATAAATCCATATCTAATTGTACCGTTCTGAAACGCAAGGACTTCCGATGCACAATCTTAGAAATGACACGGGTTCTTATACTGCAAAATCGCCAGATATAAGGTTCGTATATGGAAACCATATAAGCCGTAGTTAGCTGTAATAAAGTGGTCATGTACAAATTGCGTCCCAAAAGCTTTAAGGATAGAATTTCGATTTGCCAATTCCGATAGTTTTGACATATCTTCGAGGCGTGAATGAATATTCATCTTGAATAGATATGATTTTGTTTGTATATTAAAAACAGTACCTTGAGAAATGAAGAAGATTTACTTGCACAGATAGGAGTATCAAATGTCTGTCGTCGAAACGAGTTACGAACATATTATCCTTAACAAAAAAAATCAACCGATTATTGAAGGCACGAAAATCAAAGTAATTGAGCTCGTACTTGACAAAATAGCCTACGGTTGGAGCCCCGAAGAACTCCAATATCAACATCCTGAACTTACTCTGGGGCAAGTATATTCGGCCTTGGCTTATTATGCTGACCACCAAGAAGAGCTTGATGAAGAAATAGAAACTCAATTGCAGCAAGTAGACCAATTGAGAGACTCGGTGAGACCCACTCCCCTTGTCAAAAGGCTGAAGGCTAAGAAACTGATTTAATGGCAATCCAACTCTACACGGATCATAACGTGCCTCGCGCAATTGTGGACGGACTAAGATCACGTGGTGTCGACATCGTTACTTCATATGAAGATGGCACGAGTGAATTCGATGATTCAGAACTGTTGGACCGAGCAACAGAATTAGGCCGTGCGTTATTCACCAGAGACTACGACTTACTGCAGGAAGCAACAAGGCGGCAAAGGAGTGGTGTTCGCTTCAGCGGTGTCATTTATGCACACCAGTTACGAGTTTCAGTAGGCACCTGTATTCGAGATTTAGAAATTACTGCAAAAGCGGGAGAGCCTGAAGATATCGAGAACAGAGTCGAATTCCTACCATTGTAACTTCTACCAGCCAGTCTCCCGTTCGACATAAGGAAGTTTAAGTACAATGAAAATAAACAGCTAAGACTGCGTGGAGCGGACGAGAGGGCTCCTACTTGTTGGACAGTTTTGTGCCCTCTCAATGGTTTATTTTAACAGTAAGTTATGTGCTCTAAAACCTCTCGCCGCTCACGCCCACGTTCTGATGCCTCCTTGGGCGCGGGTCGGATGAATTCGACCCCTACGAAAATCCAATTCGTTGGATTTTTCAGGACAGGAGCCCTGACAGCATAAGAGAGGGAGGGGGGAACTTACCCTCATCCTTCGGCAAGCTCAGGACAGGCTCTTGCCTCTTTCTTCAAGGGCAAGGTATCGTATGAGCCAAGGTAACCTCCCGCAGATTTGGAATCTGCGGGAGGTTTAAGTTGTGGGAGACATCTCCCACAATTCAAGGGAGCTGTTGGTAGCTGATTTATAAATCCTGAGCATCTGCGTTAATCTGCGTCCCATAGAATCATAACCTCCCGCAGATTTGGAATCTGCGGGAGGTTTAGTTTTAGTGCTCCAACTTGATTGGCTCCTAGGGGGAAAAACTTTTGGCTTGACTTTTCCCTTCTGTGGGGTAACTTTAGATGAATGAAGATACTCGCCCTGGAGACATCCTCTGATCTGGAAGGGGTGGCCATATTTGCAGATGGAAAGATCCTGGTCAATTGCCAGATAAGGGTGCAAACCGGCCACTCTCAGAAACTTCTCTCCCTGATAGACTGGTCCCTCTCCCAGGCCGGGATGGGAGTAAAACAGCTTGATTGCTTGGCTGTCTCCCTTGGCCCGGGCTCCTTTACCGGACTGCGCATAGGTTTAGCCACAGCCAAGGGGATCTGTCTGGCTCAAGAGCTTCCCCTGATAGGGATTCCCACCCTCGATGGCTTGGCCTTCGGCTTTCCTCTTTCTTCCTTCCCTATCTGTCCCCTCTTGGATGCCCGCAGGGGAGAGGTATATGCGGCCATCTATTACAGAGAGGAAGGGAGATTGGAGAGGAAGTCTTCCTGGTTAGTTTTAGGGATAGAGGAGCTTGGCTCCCGTATTGAGGAGAAGACGGTCTTCTTGGGTGAGGGGGTCAGGGTTTACAGGGAGGAGTTGAGGAAGGAATTGGGGGAGAGGGCAGTTTTTGCTCCAGAGGAATGGAGTGAGCCCTCACCGGTAAATATAGCCCGGCTGGCCAAAGATAGGTTTGAGGTGGAGGGAAGGGGCGATCTGGACGATATTGAACCGCTATATTTGAGGAGGCCTCCAGCCAAACCCCGTGAGGGATGAGGGTGGAGATTAGGCTGGCCGAGGAGAAGGATCTGACAGCGGTGGAGAAGATTGAGAGTGGGAGTTTTTCAGAGCCGTGGTCTAAGCCAAGCTTTCAACAGCTCCTTTATGACCCAGGCTGTCTCTTCCTGGTGGCTGAAGGAGAGGGAAAGGTTCTTGGCTATGCCATCGGTTGGATAGGCTTGGAGGAGCTGCACATTGGGAATTTAGCCGTAGACCCTCCAAAAAGAGGGGAGGGAATAGGGAGAGGGCTTTTAATTGCCCTCATCAGCCGTGGGGTCAAGAAGGAGTGTAAGATGGCCACCTTAGAGTTGAGGGAATCCAACCAAATAGCCCTCAACCTTTATGCCAAGGAGGGCTTTAAGCCCGTGGCCGTAAGGAGGAACTACTATCGGCGTCCAAAGGAGGATGCCATAGTAATGATCAAGGAGTTTGGAGATGGAATGGTTTAAAAAAGTTAGGTTGGGCCTGAAGCCTCAGAAGAAGAGGGAGATCCCGGATGGCCTCTGGACAAAGTGTGAATCCTGTGGGGAGATCATCTACAAGAAGGAGCTGGACAAGAACTTCTGGGTCTGCCCCCAATGTGGCTACCACTTCCGCATCTCCAGCCAGAATTATATCAAGATCCTCTTGGATGAGGGGAGGTTGGAGGAGCATGATGCCGATCTCCAACCCAAGGATCCCCTTAACTTCAAGGATTCGAAGAGATACACTGATCGGGTTAAGGCTGCGCAGAAGAAGACAAAACTCAAGGAAGCGGCCATTACCGGCCTGGCCCAGATCGAGCAGATTCCGCTGAGCTTTACTATCTTGGAGTTTGGCTTCATCGGGGGGAGTATGGGCTCTGTGGTGGGGGAGAAGGTGGCCAGATCCATTGAGAGGGCCATCCATCGGAAGTTCCCCCTGGTCATCGTCTCCGCCTCGGGAGGAGCAAGGATGCAGGAGGGTATACTCTCTCTGATGCAGATGGCCAAGACCTCTGCCCTCCTGGCTGAGCTGGGCGATCATTCCCTCCCCTACATATCCGTCTTAACCAACCCCACAACTGCTGGGGTAATGGCCAGCTTCGCCTCTCTGGGAGACATCATAATTGCCGAGCCCAAGGCCCTTCTGGGCTTTGCCGGTCCCCGGGTGATCAAGCAGACTATCGGGGAGGATCTTCCTCCTGGCTTTCAGACCTCCGAATTCTTCTTAGAGCATGGCTTTGTGGATATAGTCTCCCCCCGTCCCCAACTGAAGAGGACCGTTGCCCTCTGTCTAAAACATCTCCTGTAGGTTCAAAACATAGGAATTTCCATTTTTGGACGCAGATTTTATAGGATAATTTCTCTAAATCCTGAGGATCAGCGTTAATCTGCGTCCCATAGAATCCGCTCAAAGCGCGTTAAGTTCATTGGATGAATATCAAATAGCCCTCCAATCCCTTTATGGCCTGCGCAGGTTTGGCATCAAGCTGGGCCTCTCCCAGATTACCGCCTTCTTGAAAAGGCTGGGCAGCCCCCATCACAGGTTCAAATCCATCCATATAGCGGGAACAAATGGCAAGGGTTCTACTGCGGCCATAATTGAGTCCATCCTGAGGAGGTCTGGTTACAAAATAGGTCTTTTTACCTCCCCTCATCTGGTGGATTTTCGGGAGAGAATCAGGGTAAGTGGGAAGATGATACCCCAGGAGAGGGTATCCGAGTTCGTCAAGGAGGAGAGGAACTACATCAGCAAGATGGGGATAACCTTCTTTGAAGTCTCAACCGCCATTGCCTTCCAGCACTTTGCCCAGGAAGGGGTGGATTTGGCCGTAGTGGAGACGGG
>DAOVCL010000147.1 GCA_030670005.1 Candidatus Zixiibacteriota bacterium
AAGATGGCCGCATCCCAGTGGGGAGGGGTCCAACTGTTTCTCCTGCCGGGAGTGCATAACCCCTGACAGATCTCCCAGTTTTCCGCTCCATCACCCCCCAGCGGGTCAACCTTCTCCCACGACTTGCCCTCTACGGTTGTTTCCCAATGGAAGGTCTGTTCCTGTCCTTCTGGGTTACTCATGGTCACTGAGCCATACTCGTTTCTCAATACCATAGAAATCCTGAGGGCTGGGTAGTTCTCTCGGAGGCTGTCATCCCCCCAGACCCCACTGCCGTTGCCCCACACCGACTCAAAGCTTAAGCTGTCCCCATCATCATCAATGAGGTCACGGGCCAAGAGAAGAAAGCCCTCTGGTCCAATGATAAGAGAGGTATCGGAGAGGAGTTTCCCCTCAAATCTCCAGCCTCGTAGATCGACACCTGTAGAACCGGGGTTGAATAGCTCAACCCACTCACAGTCAGCATCATTCTGGCTGGGATCGGCCAACACCTCGTTGATCACCAACCCCTGGGCCCTTAGCTCAGAGGAGAGGAGGATCGATATCAGAAGAAGCCACCTGAGCATCTCAGAGCATCCTGCTTCTCTTTCTTATCGTCCATTCTGCTGCCAGCAGCACCACTATCAGGGCCATAAGGAAGGGATTATCCCAGATCTCTATCTCCTTGCTTACTTTAATCTCCTTGTTGGTAAACGGGATATGAGAGGGGAGCGATGGAGCATCCTGGAGGTCAAGATATTCCCCTCCGCTTATCAGGGCCAACTCCTGGAGGTTCTCCCTATCCATCCTAGTATCCTCAAACTCAATGCTATATTGGCTTACCGTAAACTCCCCCTCGTCCTGGCCAAGGGTTACCCCTTCTAAGGCGGCCTTGGCCTGATAGAGGTAATCACCGGGGGGTAGGAATCCGAGGGTGCCGATATATCCCCCCTTCTCCTCCCCCGGAGCCAGAGTTAAGGGAATTGCTTTGCCCTCCCCTTTCTTCGGTCTCAAGATCAGGGAAACCCGGGCATTTTCTACAGGCTGGTAGTTCTCGTCAAAAACCTTCCCTGAAAAACTTATCCTCTCCCCGGCCTTATAGACCTTCTGAGAAGGGGTTATCCTCACCAGTTTGGCCTCCTCCCTGGTAACCAGCCATCTTATGGCATTGGACCAGAACCTGAGATAGTAGCTGTTGCTCTTACCAAATCCCCATTCCAGAAAGTCCCATCTCCAAAGGGGGAAACCGGTAATAGCCATAAGCTTGCCTTGGCCATATCTCTCCACTGCTATCACCGGCAGGGTTTCTCTCCCCAGTTTAAGAGTAGGATGAATAGCCAAAACCTGGGCTCCGGAAGATGTTCCAGCTATGAAGTTCACCCCCTGAAGTGGCGGGAGATCGGCCCAGGCCGCCTCATTAAGATTGGGGTCAGCCTCCAATATAGTCACCGGGTGGGCCCTGCCCTTTAGGGTAAGGAGAGGGGAGAAATCCCCATTTATCACTGCCTCCCGGGGGGACAAGGAGACGGGAAGGATCTTTGCTAAGGGGGAGGATGAATAGCCCCCCTGGCCAAATGATCCCTCTCCGCCGGTCATCAGGAGCGCCCCTCCCTCCTTCACATAATCCACCAATAGATCCTCTATTCCCCTCTTAATGAGCTTCCGCGGGCAGTTCTGGAGGATGACCAGATCATATCCCTTTAGCTCCTCTGGCTTGGTCGGAGGTTTGCCCTCATAAAATCCGCCCTTCTTACCAATGAAAAATGTAGGCTCTACATTTGCATCCCCCTCTAAGGCTCGCCGCAGGAAGGAGAGCTCCCAACCTGGCCCACCGGAGATGAGGAGGACCTTTAGCTTGCTCTTTAGCACCTGAACATAGAACTGCCTCTGGTTGTTCTCCCCGGTAAGCTCCCCTTCCTTTTGGGGAAGGGAGATCGTATACTTGTGCAGGCCCTCCTTCTGAGGGGCAAAGCTGAGGGAGACCTTGACCTCACCCCCCTCACTGGGGAGGGAAAACTCCACCCTGTCCAAGGTCTCCACTCCTTCCTTGAGGAAGAGCAATCCCTTCTGGCCGGGGAAGCCAGACCCCCTTATGGTAGCCTTCACCGGAAGCTTGGCCCCTACATAGGCCACCTCATTTGTCCTGTAACCGGTTATGGCCAGATCCTTAGGTGGTAGGGGACTCCCCACCCCCACTGGAAAGAGGGGGATCTCCAGTCCCCTCGCAACCTGCAGGGGATCCCTACCTAAGTTGTTCTGGCCGTCGCTGAAGATAACCATCCCCACCACATTCTCCCCGGAGAGCTCCTTCTTGGCCTGCAAGAGCGCATCCCCAATAGCGGTCCCCTTCCCCGTGGGGGTCAGGCTGTCAGAGGGGCTTAATGGCTGGAGCCCGGAGGAGAACCGGAAGGGGTAGACACGACCCTGGGAAGTTAGCTCCTCCTCCAAGCCAGAGCCCATAAGCTCCTTCACCTTCTCCAGCCTCCTCTTCCCCTCCTCTACCAAGGACATACTCTTCGATGTGTCCACCAGGAGGGCCACCACAGGTGGCTTGGAGAGGCTCCGCACCAGCGAGAAGACGGGCTCGGAGATGGCCAGGATAAGCAAGAAGAAGGCCAGGGTGCGCAGCCCCATAAGGAGGTGCCTCTTGGCCGGGGATACAGGCGGGTTGGTGGTGCGATAGGAGTACCAGGCCAGGCCAGCGGCCAACAGGAAGATGCCTAACCCTAACCAGATTCTCCCTGTCTGCAAACTCAGTCCTAAGTGACTTATTCCAAACATAAGTAAACCTCTCCTTTCAGGATACATTTATACACAATTTTTATCCCTTAGTCAACCCCAAAAAAACCTTCTTCATCTAATCCTAAGGTGACTTGGACAAAAATGGTTTGACATCTCAGATATTTTGGCTTAGTTTTGGGTATCCTTCTAACCTGAATAATTCGTATGCCACAAAGGCACCAAGCCCCAAAGTCTTGACTAAATGTAAATTAAGCGGATAATCACAGGTTAAGGCAGAGAAATTCAGTTTAATAAACAGGGTTTTTTATGTTTAATGAATGAATAGTTCGGGCTAAGAGTCTTTAGAGAAAGGGGAGAAAGATGGAAAAGGAGTCCGTAGATTTCCTGAAGCGGCTCATTGATGCCCCCAGCCCATCCGGGTTTGAGGGACCAGTGCGCAAGATCTGGCAGGAGAGGATGGAGAAGTTCGCCGATGAGGTGAGGGTTGACCTCCACGGGAATGTGATCGCCGCGCTCAATCCAGATGGTAAGCCAAGGGTGATGCTGGCTGGTCATTGTGATGAGGTTGGGTTTATGGTCAGATACATAAATGATGAGGGATTTATCCACTTTGTTTCCATAGGGGGAGTGGATTCGAGCATTGTTTCCGCCCGCCGAGTGAAGATTTACACCAGGGAAGGGGTCGTATTTGGGGTTGTAGGAAGAACAGCCATCCACCTAATGGATGAGGAGGAAAGAAAGAAGGTGCCCAAATTCCATCAGCTCTGGATCGACATCGGGGCGAAAGATAAGAAGGAGGCTGAATCCATAGTTTCGGTGGGGGATCCCATAATATTTGACCAGGGATTTCAGGAGTTACGGGGAAACCTGGTTGTGGGGAGGGGCTTTGATGATCGGGTGGGCAGCTTCGCCGTGGGGGAAACCCTCAGGCTTCTCTTCCAGGCCCAGCCAAAGGCCTCCGTCTATGCGGTGGCCACCGTGCAGGAGGAGTTGGGAATGAGGGGAGCACGCACCAGCGCATTTGGCATATCCCCTGAGGTGGGCATTGCTGTTGATGTGGATAATACAACCGATCACCCTGGCACAAAGGACAACAAGCAGAGGTTTGGCGATCTTAAACTGGGGGGTGGGCCGGTGATCGTCAGAGGGGCAAATATAAACCCGGTCGTGGAGAATCTATTGGTGGAGACGGCCAAAGGGGAGAAGATACCTTATCAAATAGCGGGGGCCCCATCAGGGACAGGGACAGACGCCAATGTCATTCAGACCACTAAGGGAGGGGTGGCTGCCGGTTTGGTGGGCGTCCCCAACCGCTATATGCACACGCCAGTGGAGGTTATCTCCCTTGAAGATCTGGAAAATGTCTCCAGGCTTCTGGTCTCTTTTATAATGAAAATAGACGAAACAACAGACTTCACCCCTTAGAATGCTATCATCTCCCTTGGGATAACCTACTGAGCTGGCAGAACTCCTTTTCTGCTTCACACATTTTCTCTGGTAATCGCAGACTTCAGTCTGCGTCCTTGCGCCACCCAAAGAGAGGAGGGAAGAGATGAGAAGACATTTCCCAATTTTTATAGCGGCCATCCTGCTTTCTGTCGGCCAGATCTCGGCTCAAGTCACAGCACCTGAGCTAAACGCTGAATGGGTAAAGATTCTTAACAATAGGGGTTACTTCCCGGCAGTAGAAGAGATCTTTGGCCAGGCAAAAAGCTCCATCTGGGTAATGATGTATTCGGCCAGATACTACACCGAGCCCCCCCAATATGCCCGTAATTACACCCACGGAAAGGGCCAACCCTACAGTAACACAAACCTCCTCTTGCAGGATCTAATCGAGGCCGCCAAGAGGGGGGTAGAGGTAGTGGTGATCTTGGACTCCTCCGACTGGAACAAGGAGAATACCCAAAAGAATCGCCTCTTTGCCCGGAAGTTAAAAAAGGAAGGGGTTAAGGTCTTCCTTGACGATCCCCGGGTTACCACCCATAACAAGCTGATTCTGGTTGATGATGATCTAACCATAGTCGGCTCTACCAACTGGACTTACTATGCCTTAGAGGAGAACAACGAGACATCAGTGGTGATCAAATCAGGTGAGATAAACAAGGCATATAGAAAGTATTTTCTGAAGGTAGAGAAGAAGGCTCAGGAATTTTAGGTTCTATGCCTTTATAAACGAAATTCTGAGTCTGGGGATAACCTTCTGTGTTAAAATCCCTTTCCTTAAAGAGAGGAGGACAAGGAAGAATTAATGGCCCTTAACGTCGAAGCCTAAGAGGACAGTATGGAAATGTTTGTTTTGATACTATATCTC
>DAOVCL010000182.1 GCA_030670005.1 Candidatus Zixiibacteriota bacterium
AAGGGAGAGCCATAGGTTTAACCTCAACTTTTGGTAAAGTAGGCCAGCAAGTAAGCCATAGGTGAGCAGTTCTGGAATCATCAGGATAGTTAGGGGTAGGGGGGGCATACCGGTGAGCAGGGAACTGAGGAATGGGCTTAACGCTCCTACCAGTGCACCGCTTGCTGGCCCCACTAAAAACCCAGCAATGAGCACAGGGATATGCATAGGGAGGAATATCCGGCCAGCTATACCAAACTGATGGAAGGAAAAGGGGAAAAGCACTCCCAGAGCCAGGAGCAGGGCCGAATAGGTCAAGAATTTGGCCTCAAGGTTCTTCATAGTCGAATAACTCCTCAGGTGACATCTTCCAGATCCTTAAGGCCCACTCCTCCTCATTTTCAGAGGTGCAGTTGGTCTTTATCTCCCTGGCGATTTCCTCCCGTAGGCTAAGGAGAAACCTCCTTTTGTCCATTCTACCCTCCACCTTTGCCCTTCCCTGCGGGCGGATGAGAATTCCACCATTGCCCACCGTGCAAGGGGTGGAAAGCTGGAGGCCATCGATTATGCAGGAAATGGGCGGTTTGCTTCCGGTGTAGGAAGTCAAGGAAAAGGAGAATGGTGAATTACCAAAATTCCCGGTCAGGGCCTCACCCATCTTCAGCCCGACTACCAGATAAGGGCCAAGATGGGAGTGAAACTCTTTGGCTGCCTTTAATTCTGAGGGAATTTCTGCCATAGTTTCCTCCTTTCGTATGGTCTTTTTGCTTGAGCAACTTAGGTTATTTCCGAATATTACACTTTTTGAGGATAAAACCTATAGTTTTTTTCTTCAGAAGCGGAAATTTCCCTAGATGTCCCTTGACAACTTATCTAATAAGACTAAAGGGGGGTTACACCCTTGCGGTGTAACCCCCCATCATTGGTTAGAATTTGAAATTTAGCCCTATGGTGAAAGCCCTTTTAGGCATAGAATAGAGGCCTGCTGCTCCGCCTGGGAGATCGGCATAGATCTCATATTCCTCATCCAAAATGTTGTCGACCGCAAGGGAGGCTTGAAGACCGGGGATGACCTCGTAACTCAACTTCATATTGGCCACAAAGTAATCGGAAATGGACTCCTTTCCATTATCCGCAGCGAAGTAGTCGGCGACATATTGACCAGTCAGAGAAAAACCAAACCTCTCTCTTGCATACCTCACCGCAAGGTCAATCTTATTACCTGGGCGTCCTTTGGTCTTTTCACCTGGATCAAGGTAGGTGTAGTAAATTCGCCCAGAAAGCCTCTTACTGATCTGAGCCCTGAGACCAGTCTCTATCCCTTTGAACTTGAATTCCCCAGTGTTTTGAAACTGGAAGGGGGGCATCCCGGGGACTTTCTCTTTCTGGATGAGATTTTCGCCCTTCATCCTGTATCCAACAAGGTCGATAGTCACCCCTTCTACTATCCGCTGGACAAGACCCACCTCATAGTTCCAGACCTCTTCCGATTTGAGATCAGGATTGGAAGGCGGAAACAAATACAGCTCGTTGATCTGAGGAGAACGGAAACCTTTGTTTACTGCCCCTCGGAGGACAGTCCCCTCTCTTGCATGGAAAACCAGCCCGGCTTGAGGACAGAATACATCGCCTGAAATCTCATCCTGGTTGTATCTTCCACCGAAGGTGAGGATCAGTTTTCCCAGAAGGATCTGTTCGTCGTGGAAGAAGACAGCATATTCACTCTTGTCCCATTCACCTAAGGGTTGGCTTAGCCTTTTTCCGCCCTGCTGTCTGAATTCTGCCCCCAGAGTTAGCTCATTCTCGACAAAAATCCTTCCTGAGCCATTAAGCACCGCACCGTTGGTGAAGTCCCTGGAATGCCAGCCATCGGAGAACTCATGCTCACCAAAGTTGCGGTAGACCTTAACCAGACCGCTCCATCTCTTCCCTTTACCGGTAAGTGTTAAATCTACTGCACCTCTTTCGTAGTCATCCCAGGTTTCAGAGACCAAAGTATCAGGATCAGTAGCCCGCAGCGGCTCCTCCTTGTGGCCGTCAAAGTACTTTCCGGTAAGGACTGCCTCCAGATTGCTGGCAATTTCGTAGCCTACCCGAGCAGTGAAGTCGCTGCCGTCATATGCAGAATTGGGCAGATGACCGTCGCTTTTCCTCTTGTCCGCGGTAGCGTAGAAATTCAAAGGACCTCGCACCCCTCCCGCACGGAGTCGATGCTCGTAGGTACGGTGGGTGCCATAAGAGAGGGTATAATCCATCTCGGTGGGCTTCGCAGGCTTTCTGGTTATTATGTTTATCACTCCACCAAGGGCATCTGAGCCGTAAAGCACAGAGAGTGGACCCCTGACTACCTCGATCCGCTCCACATTATCCAGAGGAAGGGAGTGGGTAACCGTGCAACCGAAGAGACCCATCTTCACCGGCCGCCCATCCACCAGCACCATCACTTTTCTTCCCCTTTCGCCAATGCCTCTGATATCAACATCGGCCCTTCCAAAAGCTCCTGTTTTCTGAACAAAGAGCCCTGGTAGTGTATTCAGGATATCGGTACAGGAGTTGGCGTTCGAGGCTTCAATCTCTTCCCGCGTGATTACACTCACCGTCGCCGAGAGATCCTTAACCGCCTTTTCTATCCTTGTGGCAGTCACCACGATTTCTGGTAAGCGATAAGCCGTCAGCGTATCCTCTTGCTCCTCACCAAAGCCAGTATGAACAAAGCCAAGGATTAAGAAGATTGAAAACCCAAGTTTAAAATTTAACGCTCTCATTACATACCTCCATATTTGGGGGTTGGACCTTAACTTCAAAGCAACAGACTAAGCTTCTAGCTTGTGGGTTTCAAAAAAAGAGATCCTCACCTCCTCAATATTTGTCTTCAAACATTTCTGAGGTATTCAAATACCTCGATTTCAGAAAAAAATCGTAGGTCGTTGTTCGTAGCTCGTTACTCGTAGGGTTTTTCTCACCCTTGAGGTGGCATCCCGATTTATCGGGATGTCACCTTCTTCTTTGCCGTCAGAATCGGGGTTCTGACGGCTCGGGAAGCATACTGACATCCAGAGCCAAAAAACCACGAAGGTATCGGTCTTCTGACCGATTTTCAAAGCCTTCGTGGCC
Source organism: Candidatus Zixiibacteriota bacterium (assembly GCA_030670005.1). Classification (GTDB taxonomy): domain Bacteria; phylum SM23-81; class DAOVCL01; order DAOVCL01; family DAOVCL01; genus DAOVCL01. The sequence goes on from DAOVCL010000182.1 coordinate 3,094, forward strand.
TCGAATCAAAAATCAATAATAGGCGTAGACTTCAGCTCTTGCCATCTTCTTAGGCAAGGGCAAGATCGAGATTTGTGGGATCGGCCTCTATAAAATGAAGAATCACCCGCCGCTCACCACAGATGTTTTTCTAATACACTGCTATCACCCTCCAGTGCGAACAATCTCCTCAATTCGTTTAACAAGTTTTTTGATCAAATGTGGAAGGGGCTCCTTCTTTGCCCCCACCATTTCAACACCACAAATTTCAATGGGAAGTAGTATCTTCACCGCTTGTGAAGAGGCTGTCGCCTCAGCAATCCTGGGTGTGACTTCTCCCATCATAGAATTAGCCAGAACGATGCCCAGAGGACCTGTGATGAGATCAACGGATCTTAGGGTGTAGCAAATCGCATTCTCCCCCGAGGCTCCCCGATTTGCCCCAGCTTTTATCATATTCGCCGTGGCTACCGGATTTGTCCCCAACGCCCAGATCTCCACATCCCCTGACAACGCTTCCTTAAGCCCAGAGACTATCTGTGATCCGATCCCACCACCCAATCCATCAACAACAGCAATTATCATGCTATCTATACACCTCCCTTCAACTTATAGGCCGATCTTTTCACTTCTTCGAAAACATCCCTGA
>DAOVCL010000217.1 GCA_030670005.1 Candidatus Zixiibacteriota bacterium
TCAGTAACAGTCCCCAGAGATCAGTTTCCAGGGATCGGGAAAAAATGGCAGAGTTGGAGACTCATCTTCGAGGTTCCACATAATCTCTTTTCACTCTTAATTCTACATTCTTTACCCCGTTAAATAGCAAGTTCCACCAAAAATTAGAGAGGCGGAAACGGAGTTCTGAGAAGAAGGATTCAACCTTGTAAAATAAGCAAATATTTAACGAGGTGAATTTTACATTCGAAACTTACTTGACTGCTGACCCCTGTGAACTGTCAGTTTTAGTAACCTCTGCTCTTCCCCAAAGATAAAGATTGAGTCAGAATAGTCAACCACTTTTAGTGGGAATTGAATTGCCAGTGGGCTCTTTCCTTCATATATTGGTGAGGTATGGCTAAGGTAAATCTTATGGGAATGAATCTGGGGGAGATAGAGGAGTTGGTAAGCTCCTTAGGGGAGAGGCCATTTCGGGCCAGACAACTGATGAAGTGGATATACGAAAAAGGGGCCGAAAGCTTTGCCCAGATGACCGATCTATCCAAGGAGTTGAGGGAAAGGCTTGATGAGGTCTCCTATCTGGACAGGATGAGGTTGGTCAAGAGGGCAGATTCCCGGCTGGATCAGGCCGCAAAGTTACTCTTTGAGCTGGAAGATGGGAAAAAAGTAGAGACAGTCCTCATCAGGGAGTCGGGGAGGAGGACGATCTGCCTCTCCACCCAGGTTGGTTGTCCCTTGGGATGTAGGTTCTGCGCCACCGGGAAGATTGGCCTGAGGAGGAACCTAAAAGCCGGAGAGATCGTGGATCAGGTTGTTGAGGTAGAGAGGCTGAGCGGAGAGAAACCCACCAACCTCGTCCTTATGGGAATGGGCGAACCCCTCTTGAATTATGAAGAGGTGCTCAAATCGCTGAATATATTTAACTCCTCCTACGGCTTAGGGATGGGGGCAAGAAAGATGATCCTCTCCACGGCCGGATTGGTCCCCCAGATAGAGAGGTTGGCCAAAGAGAAGATAAAAATAGGACTGGCCATATCCCTAAATGCCACTACCGACAGACTGAGAGATTGGCTTATGCCCATAAACAGAAAGTATCCCTTGAGGGAGGTTCTCAGGGCAGCCAAGAGGTTCACTCAGATACGCAAGAGGAGGATAACCTTCGAATATCTCCTCATCGCCGGGGTCAATGACTCCTTCGATGACGCCACCAGGTTGGCCAAATTGGTTAAGGGGATACCCTGTAAGATAAACCTCATACCCTATAACCCTATAGCCAACATCAAATTTAAAAGGCCAGACCCTCAGAGAGTGGAGCTCTTTAAGAGATGGCTTTATCCCCTTACCCCTACGGTGACCCTGAGGGAGAGCAAGGGCAGGGATATAGGGGCGGCCTGTGGGCAACTGAGGGCTTTATACTAGCGAAGCTTCGCCTCAAACCGGCAAGGCGTGAAACCAGTAAGAAAATCCGAAACAAATATCAATGACCAAATCCCTAATTCTCTAAACCAAGAACCATTTGCCAAAAGCAAGTTGGTTTCAGACTGTTTTGAACATTTGAATTTCGATATTGTTTCGTGTTTCGTATTTCGGGCTTCGAATTTCAAAGCAGCAGAGTTTATTTTTCAGCGCAAAAAACTTGACACAAATTTTAAGAAGTTGCCTTATGAAGCAGGCTAAAACTCCTCCCTATTCTTGTTTATCCTCCACTTTATCAACCCTATAATCAGGGCTATACCAATGGCGATAAGGTAAAGATTGCCCACGGTTGATTTCTCTCCACCCAGAAAGTATGCTATCACACCTGGGATGATGCTATAAACTATTAACCCTACCCAATTCAATGTTCTCATCCTTCCTCCTTGAATTTAGCTCCCTTCGGTCGCTAATTTATACATAGGGGCTCTCGCCCCTCTGGTGGGCCGCCATCCACCGCGCGTTCGGGTTTCTCCGCGGGCACCCGTGAAAGGGGCCTACCCCCTTCAAACTACCCCCGACATTTCGGAATTTCTTCGGAATTCCGAAATGTCCTATTAAACAAAGGAAACATAGAAAAGCGTAGTCAATTTGTCAAGGATAATCGGACCAAAAACGGCTTTGGGAGAGCAGAGGGTACTTCTGCGCTGAAATCGGTCTCCCCTTTGAGTCTAGGAATTATAGTAATTCAGAGTTATATGAAATGAGGACGATTTTCTTGATATTGAGGACTTTAGGGATAGAGAGGAGTTTACAGGGAGAAATTGGGGCGCTGGTTCTGGAGGAAGAGCGGCTTTATGCTAGCAACTCCGATGACTTTCTGAAGTAACTTCTGGAGAGTGGTAACTTGTGGGGTTCTCCTCCAAGCTAACGGAGAAGAATCATCTTTTTGCTCTTAGTCACCTTGGTCTTTTGGCCTTTGACTTTTAACCTGTAAAAGTAGATCCCACTGGAGATTTCCTTTCCCAAGTTATCCATTCCATCCCAACAAACCGTGTAATAACCAGCCCTTTGGTAATCATCAACCAGAGTCCTCACCAACTGCCCAGCAATATTGTAAATCTTCAGGGTGGTGCGGTGCGGCCTGACGGCTGACAACTGATAGCTGATCGCTGTAGTGGAGTTAAAGGGATTGGGATAATTCTGACCTAACTCAAAGCGTAAAGGGATACCTTTCGACCCATAGTCATTCTTGACACCCGTGAGCATTGTATATTCGAAC
>DAOVCL010000103.1 GCA_030670005.1 Candidatus Zixiibacteriota bacterium
TTGATAATCAAACCGGGCATCGATAGGAAACTCAAATGTACGATAATAAACCTTCGTACCAGGCAGTTTTATTAACCAATCATATTCTTTCGTCCAATTATTGAAATCTCCGGCAACAGATATAGGTAACGTGGCAACTGATGATGTATCCTCATAAATAAAAGTGACTCTATTGCCTTCAATTAAGGGTGTTCCCTCTTTCTTGACGTTGTTTAGAAACTCTAGTGAATAATCCAAGGCTTTTTTCGGGAACAGAATTACATTAGTTTTAAAGTCCTGAAAATTCTTCCAAGTCTTTGCCTGCACTTGACCAGGTATTAATAAAGTAGTAATCAAAAATAATATAGGTAATCTGAATGTTCTCATACTCACACTCCTCGTATATTATGGTCTGCGATTTCGCTCTTTTAGTATTCACTTCTTTCAAGACGGTGCTTAAAATTTTAGATAACTGGGAGGCGGATAAGCAAAGTCCCCACTATCGGGATTTGGACGAACGATGGCGAAGCCGCTTACACGCCACCCGATAGGCGAAGTGGCGGTGGCTCCGACTCTGTCGGGGTTGATGCCGTAGATATCAAAGCGGCTCAAAGCCTATCTGGCATCGCTTACCCGCCGACCCGTTAGCCGAAGTTCTATAATCCTATTTTATCATATCTAACAGACGCCTATAACGGGAAGCTATTCCATCATGTCTCTCCGCCTCTGTCATTAACTGCTCTTTATAAAATTCCTTAGCTTTTTCGCCGTGGATATAGAGTAGCCAGTCTAAACTAGTGCTCACCGCCTCCCCAGCGGCTCCATCTGCATAAGGCTCCATCCTAACCAAAAATTCTATGGCTGTTTTGTAATCATCTACAAAGGCAAATAACTCAATAATGCTGTCATCATTAACATAAATACCCCACTTAGCTATCCCAAAGGCGTGTGGGCAGACACTATCTATAAGTTTCTTTAAATATATGGCATTTCCTGTAGTTTTATGGAGATAGAAATTTCTTGCATCTCTAATGTATCTGCTCATTCTTTCATCCATCTCCTTGAGACCTCTAATCTTCTTCGGTTCCTTCAGATCGTCAACTAAAATAGCTATCGTCTTGTCTTTGGCAACACCTGCTGCCTCAAGAATATTGCATACTTCTCTAACATTTCCTCTTTCAATAGCTTGATGAAGATCTTCCTTGAAACTGGGTATCTTTGTTATCAAAAAATTGTATATATCCCGTCGTTCAGAGAAATACCACACCCCTCTGAGTAAGTCTTTTTTGAGATTGTGAAGTTCTTCTTGAGCGGATCGTTGTTGAGTAGAACCAGACGAGAAACTACTTGAGAAACTAAGCATCAACAACAGAATCAAACTCAAGACTTCCCACCTACCTCTATTTAAGTTCAACGTGATATGAGTTTCCTTTCAGAATTTCCGCTAACGGGTGGCGGGTAAGCGGCGTTTGCGGGTGGGAAAGCTTGTTTTCACTCCTGCAGATTGGGTAAGCGAATTTGAGCGGAGCCGCTTACCCGCCGCCCCGATAGGCTAAATGTCGCCCCTATATAGACTGGTGGCCTATATAAGCTCCTAAGTTTGGTTACACCTCGGCTTCGTGGCGTAGCCAGCGACATTTAGCCTATCTTATATCTTACCGAAAAGGTTTGATAATACATCCATTTTGGGATATTATCCGAAGTACTTCGGAAATCTTTACTATGGTCGAGAATGTCATTCCTTCTCATTTATCCCTTGTTCATAGATCTCATCGAGCGGACTTTTCATCCGACCAATGTTACACTGACTGTCCACTTTTGCGAGACTCGATATTTTCTCCAGGAGCGACCTTACCTTTTGGGGGACTTCCTCTATGGAGACTGAGATGGAAGTGGGTTCACTCCTGAGTTTTATCTCGACCTTGCCCTCCTGGAGGCTTCTCTCTCCAATGGTGACCCTTAAGGGGATGCCCACTAGATCTGCATCCTTGAACTTCACCCCTGCCCTCTCCTCCCGGTCGTCGAGCAGCACCTCCAGATCCCCCAGTTGGCTATAGAGTTTCTCTGCGGCCTCCTTGGATGGGGGATGGGTGATGTTCAAGGGGAGGATGAGCACCTGATAGGGGGCCACAGAGAGGGGCCAGATTATCCCATCCTGGTCGTGATATTGTTCGATCACCGCAGCCACGGTCCTGGTGATGCCTATGCCGTAACAGCCCATCACAAATGGCCTCTCCTTGCCCTTTTGATCCAAAAAATGAGCTTTCATTGACTCACTATACTTTGTTCCCAGCTTGAAGATCTGACCCACCTCAATCCCCCGTCCGGAGGACAAAGGCTTCCCACAGCGGGCACAGGAATCCCCTTTCTGGGCCAGGAGGAGATCGAAGAAACCATCCACCCGAAAGTCCCGACCATAGTTCACATTTATCAGGTGGTGGTCTTCCCTGTTTGCTCCCACTACAAAGTTTCCGCCACCCTGCAGGGAATAGTCGGCCAAAATCCCCACCCCCTCCAGGCCTACTGGCCCGGAGAAGCCCAGAGGGGCTCCGGTGAGCCTCAGGATCTCATCTGGTGTGGCCATCTGGAGGTCTTCTACCCCCAGGGCTCTCATCAGCTTGATCTCGTTTATCTCCCTGTCTCCCCTGATCAGGGCAGCCACAAATCCACCGTCTGTGCGGTAGAGGATGGTCTTCACCAGTCTCTTGGGCTCCACCCCTAAAAAGCCGCTTACCTCCTCAACTGTCTTCAGGCCTGGGGTATGAACCAGCTCCTTGGCCAAGGGGGCCTCATCAACAGGCTTTGATGTTCTGGATTCTGCCCTCTCCTGGGTGGCGGCATAGCCACAGCCCGGACAGGTCAATACCTCTGACTCACCATTTTGGGCCAAGACCATAAACTCGTGGGTTACATCCCCTCCGATGGCCCCGGAGTCGGCCTCCACTGGGCGAAAGGAGAGGCCACAGCGGGTGAATATCCGCGAGTAGGCCTGGTACATCCTCTGGTAGGTCTGATTGAGGGAACTCTCATCTGGGTGGAAGCTATAGGCATCCTTCATCAGGAACTCCCTGGCCCTGATCACCCCAAACCTGGGCCTGATCTCATCCCTGAACTTGGTCTGGATCTGGTAGAGAAGTATGGGCAGATCCCGGTAGGAACGGATCTCTCCCCGTAGAAGATCGGTGATCACCTCCTCATGGGTGGGGCCCAGGGCGAAGTTCCTTCCATGTCGATCCTTGATCCTCATCAGCTCCACCCCATAATGATCCCATCTCCTGCTCTCCCTCCAGAGCTCGGCCGGATGGAGGATGGGTAGGAGAAGCTCAGTCCCTCCTGCCCCATCCATCTCCTCCCGGACAATGGCCTCCACCTTTTTTATCGCCCTTATCCCCAGGGGAAGATAGGTGTATACACCTGAGGTAAGCTTCCTCATCAACCCCGCGCGGAGCATAAGCCGGTGGCTGGTGATCTCCGCCTCTGCCGGCAGCTCCTTGAGGGTTGGGATGAAGGTCTCCTTCCACCTCATCCGAGGATTATCCCCCTCTTGCTCTCTTCGATGAAATCGGTTATGGTTCTCACCTCGGGAATGGGCTCCACCTCCTCCTGGATGACCTTCAGGGCCTGGGAGACATTAAACCGGGAACGAAAGAGGATCTGGTAGACCTTTTTCAGGATGGAGATCGTCGGGGAAGGGAATCCTCGCCTTCTCAGACCTATCAGGTTCAGTCCCACCACCTTCAGGGGATAGCCAGCGACGGTGACAAAGGGACAGATATCCTTGCTCACCCTGAATCCACCTCCTACCATAACATGGGGACCTATCTTGACGAACTGATGGACAGGCACCATCCCCCCTAAGATGGTGTAATCCCCAATCTCCACATGGCCTCCTAAGTTTACCGCATTTGCTATAACTACATTGTCTCCGATAAGACAGTCATGGGCCACATGGGAATAGGCCATAAAGAGGTTGTTATCCCCCACCCTGGTCTCCCCTCTCTGGATAGTGCCCCTGTTCAGGGTAGCATACTCCCTCACGATGTTCCCCTTTCCCATTCTCAACCTGGTCTCCTCCCCTCGGAACTTGAGATCCTGGGGTGTGGTCCCCAAGACAGCCCCATGGTGGACGCTGCACTCCTCGCCGATCTCCGTCCCGGAAGCGATCAGGCAATGGGAGGCAATTCTCGTTCCCTTCCCTACCTTTGTCCCCTTCTCTACCAGCGAATAGGGGCCAACCTCCACCCCATCCCCTAACTCTGCCCCCTTATCCACCAGGGCCGTTCTGTCCACCTTGATCAACCTTATCTCTCCACAATCGTGGCCATAAGCTCGGCCTCGGTGACCAGCTCCCCATCCACATATGTCTTGCCTGCCATCTTACAGATCCCCCTCCTGAACTGAAGCATCTCCACCTCAAACCTGAGCTGATCACCGGGAAGGACTGGCTTTCTGAACCTCACCTTATCAATCCCCATAAAATAGAGCAGCTTCCTCTCCGGATTCTCCACCGTATTCAGCAGAAGAAGCCCTCCGGCCTGGGCCATAGCCTCCACGATGAGCACTCCCGGCATTATGGGATGACCGGGGAAGTGGCCGTTGAAGAAGGGTTCGTTTATGGTCACATTCTTTATGGCCACTACCCTCTTACCCTCCTCCAAACTGAGGACCCTATCCACCAGAAGAAAGGGGTACCTATGGGGCATAATCGAATGGATGGCATTTATATCCATGCTGTAAGAACCAGTGGAGGTGGGCTTGGGGGCGGGTTTTCTCTCAGCTCTCTTTATACACATCTCCCTTATCTTCTTGACAAAGGCCACATTGGCCCGATGGCCGGAGCGAGCGGCCAGGACATGTGCCTTGAGGGGACGACCAAGAAGGCAGAGATCGCCTATGAGGTCGAGGGCCTTGTGCCTACAGGGCTCATTGGGGTAGCGGAGAGGAATGTCATTGAGAATACCGCTCTTTCCAATGAATACCTTTCCCTCATAGCCAAAGAGCCCCTTCAAATCAGAAAGCTCTTCCTCTTTCAGGGGTTGATCACAGATGACGATGGCATTTTGTAGGCTACCCCCTTTGATCAAGCCTTGCCTTTTCAGTTCCTCCACTTCATGCAGGAAACAGAAGGTGCGGGCCGGCGCATATCCTTTAATGAAATCATCCTCTAAGGAGAAGAAAGCGGTATATTGGGCTCCCAAAGCGGGGTTCTTGTAGTCAATCATCAGGGTAAGGGAGAAATCCACCGAGGGTATGGCCACCAGTTCTACCCCTTCCTCCTCCTTGAGCTCGGAGTAGAAAATGGGGCCCTCTATCACCAGATAATCCTTTGGGGTATCCTGTTCCTCTATCCCTGCCTTGAGGATAGCATCCACAAACGGCTGGGCAGATCCATCTCCCACTGGTGGTTCATTTGAGGAGAGCTCTACAGCCACATTGTCTATCTGTAGTCCAGCAAGGGCAGCCAACACATGCTCAACTGTATGCACACTGGCCCCGTTCAATTTCAGGGTTGTACCCCGCCTACTATCTGAGACATAATCGATAAAGGCAGGAATCTGGGGACTGCCTGGAAGATCCTTCCTCACAAACTTGATCCCGGAGTTTATGGGAGCAGGAAGGAAGGTTATCTTTGTTGTATTTCCCGTGTGCAGTCCAATGCCCTCATACGATGTTGGGACCTTAACCGTCCTCTGTAGCTTGTTCATCTATCCTCTCCTCCAATTTTCTCATTGTCTCCTCCAACTCCTTTACCTTCTTGAAGAGATCGGGCAACTTGGCCCCGCAGGCAGCGATCTTCTTGGCCAACTGGTGGGGCCTAGCTGGATAACCGGAGACAAAACTACCCGCAGGCACCGACTTGGTCACCCCTGCCTGGGCCCCTATGGTGGAGTTGTCCCCTATCTGGATATGCCCTGCCAGTCCTGCCTGACCGGCAATTCTCACTCCCCTGCCAATAGTGGTGGACCCAGATATGCCCACCTGGGCAACGATCGCCGTGTTCTCCCCCACCTGGACATTGTGGCCTATATGCACCAGATTGTCCAGCTTCGTTCCTCTCCCAATTTTGGTGACCCCCAGGGTGGACCGATCGATGGTTACATTTGCCCCTATCTCCACCTCATCCCCCACCACTACTCTTCCTATCTGGGGGATCTTCCGATAGGAACCCCCCTCCCGCATGAAGCCAAAACCATCACTGCCCACAACGGCCCCAGAGTGAATTATCACCCCATCCCCCACCTCACACCCATCGCCCAAATAGACCTGAGGAAATATGGTAGTCCCCCTCCCCACCTTACAGTTCCTCCCTATATAGACGAAAGGGTAGATCTGACTTTGGGGGCCTATGGATGCCCCCTCCCCCACGAAGACAAAGGGACCAACGGAAGCCTGAGGGGAGACCACCGCCCCCTTGCCCAAAATGGAGGTGGGGTGGATCCCTTGAGGAAAGCTGGTCTTAGGGGGGGCGAACAGCTCTGCTACCTGGACAAGGGCCCTATATGGGTTGGCGACCTTAACCATGGTGGGGAAATTACCAGAGAAATCCACCCCTACAATAATGGCAGAGGCCCTGGTAGTTTTCAAAAAGGAAAGGTATCTGGGATGGAGCAGAAAGGCCAGATCCCCCTTCTGGGCCTGGCCTATCTCCTTTACCCCCTTTATCTCCACATCGGAGTTGCCGATTATCTGGCCGCCAATGCTTTGGGCAATTAGGGAAAGTTTCATCTCTGAGGGGTTATTCTGACTCCTTCTCCAGTTCCTCTAAGGCGATGTCAGTTAAATCGAATTCCTTTTTGGCAAAGGCAATGTTCCCATTGGCCGCATCGAATATGTAGTCGTATCCCCCCTCAGAGGCTATCTTCTCCAGCACTACATTTATCTTCTCCAGGAGGGGTTTGGTCAGCTCGACATTCCTCTGCTCTGCCTTTCCCCCAGGACCAAATATCTGGTTTACATACTGCTGATACTCGTCCTTCTTCTTCTGAAGCTTGTCCTCCTTCTCCTTCCTCTTCTCATCGCTAAGGAGTAACTTCTGGCTCTCCAGCTCATTCTGCAGGTCATTAGCCTCTTTGGCAAGCCGATCGGCCTCCCTCTGCCATTCCCCTACTTCCTTATCATATTTGGCCTGAGCATCGGAGAAGCCTTTATGCTCCTGCCTGATCCTAATCGAATCTATATAACCAAGCTTGAGGTTCTGGGCCAAGGTAGTGGCCCCCAGGGTGAGGAGCAGCAGGCCAACAACCAAGGCCAGGGTTTTCCTCACTGTTTTCCTGCGATAAAAGAACATCTTCCCTCCTTT
>DAOVCL010000112.1 GCA_030670005.1 Candidatus Zixiibacteriota bacterium
CTGGAGATGGTGGATTATGTCTGTATCTTTGATGAGGAGACCCCCTATCGAATCATCTCCCTTCTTCAGCCCGATTATATTGTTAAAGGGGGGGATTGGGAGTCGGAAGAGGTGGTGGGAAAGGGGATAGTGGAGGGAAGAGGGGGGAAGGTGGTGACTGTGGAGGTTGTAGAGGAGAAAAGCACAAGGGGCTTGATCCAAAAGATATTGGAGAGATATTGTACAGTGGGGGATAAAAACCCAAAAAGTTCCCTTGACAGGTGAGCGTCGTTTTGCTATTATACCTAAGAGGGTTTTTAAATTATACTGCAGAGATCCCAGAGGTAACAGAGAGGAAAATAATTTTTTACAAGGTCTTTTGATTACTTTCGGGAAAGGAGGTGGATTCTGGCAAACTCTGATTTGAGTGGTAGGTTCCAGGTCTTTGCCAAATTGGCAGGTAGGCTGCTGGCCGAAGGCAATGTGGACAAGGCAATATCTATCTGTGAGAAAGGTCTTGAGGTATATCCTCACTATAAGGAGGCCAAACTCATTTTGGGAGAGGCCTATCTAACCAAGGGGATGTTGGCTGAGGCCAAAGGGAATCTGGAAGAGGCTTTAGAGCTGGATCAGGGGAATCTAAGGGCACTCCAGGGTTTAATGGAGATAGCTCAGAGGGAAGAGGATATGGATAGGGCCGTCCAACTCTCAGAATTTATCCTGCAGATAGAGCCTTCCAATAGGAAGGCCATAAGCCTTTTGGAGGAGTATGAGAGAGAGCAACCCCCAGGGCCGGAGGAGATCTCCACAGGGATTGAGAGGCCGCCCGCAGAGGAAAAGCCAATAAACGAACCCACAGAGGCCCCTTCTTTGGCACCTCCTGAGCAGGAGGTGAGGGCAGCAGAAAAAGGGATTGAAGAGGGGCAAGCTATAAAGTTTCCTCAGGTGGGGGAACCTGAGGAGGAAGTTCCCACCGAGGAGGAAAAAAGGCCGTTAGAGACTGCGCCTGAGGTAGAGGAAAAAGTTGAAGAGGAGACGGCCACAGAACCTCCTTCTCCAGAGGTCTCCCAGGCAGAGAAGAAGGGGGAACCTCCTCTGGAAGGTGAGAAGCCTATTGAGGTTCCTTTAGAGGAGGTTGTGAAAGCCGAAGGAGAGGTTGAGGAACAGCCGACCACAGAGCCAACAGAAGCTCCTTCCATAGAGGAGCCTGAGATCTCGTCGGAGGAGGAAGGAAGACCCCTTGAGGCTCCTCCTGAGGAGGTTGCTGGAGCAGAGGGGGAGATTGAGGAGAAACCTACCGTCCAGCCAGCAGAGCTATCCGTAGAGGAACCTAAGGCAGCTAAAGAGCCCCCCCCAGTAGAGGAGGCTAAACCTGAAGAGGAGACAATGGAAGCCCCACCTCCTCTGCCAGCGCCCCACGGCCCCCAAGAGGAGAGGGAATCCCTTGAGGAGGGGGCAGAGGCTCCTTCATTGGGGGAGGAAGAGATCTTACTCCCAAAAGAAGAGGGTGGGGAGATACCTCCAAAGACTGGGGAGGAGCTGTCAGCCTTGGGGTTGGAGGAGGGGATTGAGAGGTTAGAGAGTGAGTTTGCGGGGATAGAAACCCCCACCTTGGCCGAGATCTACTGTAAACAGGGCTTACTGGAGAAGGCCCTGGAGGTCTATGAGGGGCTTTTGGAGAGGGATCCTGAGAACCAGGAGTATAAGACCAGAATCGAGGAGATTAAAGGGGAGATAGAAGATAGTAAGGATGAGAACTAAGAGGTTAAAGAAGTTGCTGGACTCCCTAAGTGAAATCGATGGATTCTTGATAACTTCCCCTCCAAACATTTTCTGGCTGACTGGTTTTTCTGGCTCCTCGGGAGTGGCCCTGGTCACTCCCGAGCGGAGGATCTTCATCACCGATTTCCGTTACCAGGAGCAGTCGGCCGAGGAGGTGAAGGGATGGGAGGTCGTTATTGCTAAGAAGAGGCTCTTCGATGAATTCCCTCAGCTTGGAGTATTCTCTGATGGTTTTAAACTTGGCTTTGAGCCAGATCACCTCACCTTTGATGGGTACCAGAGGCTGCGGGAGGTTCTCCCTAAAGCCGAGGTGACCCCTATTAAGGGAAAGGTAGAGGGCCTGAAGTCCATTAAGGATGAGGGGGAGATCCAGTTGATGAAGGAGACGGCCAAGATAGCTGATGAAGCCTTTTCTGAGGTTCTGAGTCTAATCCACGCGGGGGCAAAGGAGATTGAACTGGCTACAGAACTTGATTATAGGATGAAAAAGAAGGGAGCAGCAAAGGCTTCATTTGAGACTATTGTGGCCTCTGGTTGGCGGGCTGCCCTTCCCCACGGTCTCCCCTCAGAAAAGGAGATTAAGTCAGGAGAGATGATTATATTCGACTTTGGGGCCAATTACAGGGGATACTGTTCAGACTGCACCAGGACGGTCTTTTTGGGAGAGCCCGATGAGAGGGGGAGGGAGATATATGGTTTGGTACGCAGGGCCCAGAGGGCTGGGTTAGAGGGAGCAAGCGCCGGGGTTAAAGCCTCTGAACTGGATGGAATGGCTCGTAAGCTCATTGAGGAGGCTGGGTATGGCACTAATTTTGGCCACTCCTTAGGACATGGGGTTGGGGTCTCGGTTCATGAAGTGCCCAAGGTTTCTGCCCTAAGCGAGGAGAACCTTAGAGAAGGTATGGTAGTGACGATTGAGCCAGGGGTCTATATACCAAATTGGGGTGGGGTGAGAATTGAGGATATGGTGGTGATTAGAAGGGATGGATGTGAAATCTTGACGAGTTTAACCAAAGACTTTGTTCAACTGTGAGGATGAAGGATGGCTACTACCGCTGATTTCAGGAATGGGATGGTCATTAGTTTAAGGGGAGGTCTCTATACCATTGTAGAGTTCTTGCATGTAAAACCTGGTAAAGGTGGAGCCTTTGTGCGCACGAAGTTAAAGAGGGTCTCCGATGGGAGCATTCTGGAAAGGACATTCAGGGCAGGGGAGAGGGTGGAGGAGGCCAGGGTGGAGAAGAGGCAAATGCAGTACCTATACCAGGCTGAAGGTTTCTACTATTTTATGGATAGCGCAACTTATGATCAGATGCCTGTATCGGGCTCTGTCTTGGGAGAGGAGAAGTCATTTCTCAAGGAGGGCTCCGAGGTTACCGTATTGACCTATAAAGAGGAGGCTATTGGGATTGAACTCCCCATCTTTGTCGAACTCGCAGTTGTGGAGACAGAGCCTGGCCTGAAGGGTGATACCGTCTCAGGCGGTTCCAAGCCGGCCAAGTTAGAGACCGGGGCCATAATCCAGGTTCCCCTCTTTGTGCAGAAGGGAGATAGGGTAAAAGTTGATACCAGAGGGGGGAATTATATAGAGAGGGTTTAGGATGCGAGAGTCTAAGTTGAGAAAATTGGTCAAGTTGGTGGAGGAGAGCAATATCGATGAGCTGGAGCTATCCAGCTGGGGGGCAAAGGTTAAAATCATCAGGCGGAGGGCGAAGGAGGAGAGAACAGCCCCTATTCCCGCAGAGGAGGCTTATAGCTCGCCCCGGGTGGTGGAGGTAACCAGTCAACAAGAGGCCCAGCCGGAGGAAGAGCCTAAGGGGAATCATTACGAGGTAAAGTCACCTATAGTGGGGACATTCTATCGAGCTCCTGCGCCAGATGCTGACCCGTATGTAGAAGAGGGGCAGTTCGTGAAGAAAGGGGATGTAGTCTGTATTGTGGAAGCGATGAAACTTATGAACGAGATCGAATCCGAGGTCTCCGGTCGTGTAGTTAAGGCCTTGGTGGAGAGTGCCCATCCAGTGGAGTATGACCAACCCCTGTTTTTGATAGAGTTAGCCACATAAACTATAATAGTTCACCGCTGATAACCACGGACCAGCCAAAAAATGGTCAATGATCAATGAACAATTATCAATGGAAAATGGCATCTTCTCTTTTATCTCATTTTAACTTGCTAATTGTTTAATTGATCATTCCGTGGTAAATTGTTACTATAGACCCAAGGGGGACTTATGGACTTGAGAGAGCTACTGCGGGAGATGTTGGAAAAGGAGGCCTCGGATTTACACCTGAGGGTGGGGATGCCACCTATCTTCCGCATAGATGGAAGGCTTTCCGCTAAGGATGCCCCTTCGATTGGCCTCGATGATATAAAGGATATGATTAACCAGGGTTTGAGCCAAGAGCAGAGGGAGGCCTTCAATAAAAAGAGGGAACTCGATTTGGCCTTAAGTGTATCTAAGTTGGGCCGCTTCCGGGTTAACCTTTATTATCAGAGGGGGACTCCAGGTATGGCCATCAGGTCGGTGAAGCTGACCATCCCCAGTTTTGAGGAACTCAATCTTCCTCAGGTAGTGAAGAGATTGGCCGAGGAGCTCAGGGGGTTGATTCTGGTTACCGGGACTACGGGATCTGGCAAGTCAACTACTTTAGCCACTATGGTGGAGCATATCAACCAGACCCGCAGGGCGAACATATTGACCATAGAAGATCCAATAGAATATGTGCATTTAAACAAGAAGAGCATCGTTTACCAGAGGGAACTGGGAGGAGATACCGATGGCTTCGACACGGCTTTGAGACAGGCCTTCAGGCAGGATCCGGATGTTATACTTTTGGGGGAGATAAGGGATTTAGAGACGATGCAAATTGCTTTAACTGCCGCCGATACCGGCCACCTCGTTCTCTCTACCCTCCACACCTTGAATGCCATCGAGACCATTAATCGAATTGTCTCGTTCTTCCCTCCTCATCAGCACCAGCAAATCCGCCTCCTCCTCTCCGGGGTACTGAAGGCGGTCATCTCTCAGAGGCTCTTGAATATGGCCAATAGGAAGGGTAGGGTCCCTGCGGTGGAGGTGCTGGTAAGCACAGGCTCGGTCAGGGATTACCTTATTGACCCCCTAAAGACCCACCAGATCACCGATCTTATGGAGGAAGGGGGGGTGCAATATGGGATGCAGACCTTTGATCAGTCCATTTTAAGGCTTTATCAGCAGGGGCTAATCACCTATGAAGATGCCCTTCTCCACAGCACAAATCCCGACGACTTAGAGCTCAAGGTCAAGGGTATTACCGGGGCGGCAGACAGGAGATGGACGGAGTTTCAGAGAAGCGAGGGGGCAGACTCCCCATCATGAACTTAGCTCCCTTCGGTTGCTAACTTCTCCATAGGGTCTCACCGACCCTTCCCGATTGAGATCGGGACTCGGATTGCTCCGCTGTCATGATTGAATCCCGCACTTATACATAAGTGCGGGACTTCAAATAACCCCTGACCCATCGGAATTTCTTAGAGACTCCGAAATGCATAGGTAAGATTGTTCGCTAAGATATTGATCGCCAATCGAGGAGAGATTGCTCTCCGGGTAATCTACGCTTGCAAGGAGTTGGGGATAAAGACGGTCGCCGTCTATTCCCAAGCTGACCTCCACAGTCTGCATGTCAGGTTTGCCGACGAGGATGTCTGTATTGGTCCCCCGCCATCTGATAAGAGCTATCTCGATCCCCGGAGGATAATCAGCGCCGCTGAGGTAACCAATGCGGATGCTATCCATCCCGGCTATGGATTTCTGGCCGAGAACCCTGATTTTGCCGATATATGTGAATCGTCTGGGATAGCCTTTATCGGCCCTACCTCGGAGATGATTAGGAAGATGGGTGACAAGGCCTATGCCAAAGAGGCGATGAAAAAGGCTGGGGTCCCGGTGATTCCCGGATCGGATGGGGTAGTGGGGAGCCTGGATGAGGCAGTTAAGATTGCCCAGGAGATTGGGTTTCCGGTTATGGTGAAGGCCAGGTCGGGTGGAGGAGGGAAGGGGATGAGGATAGTGAAAGGTGAGTGGGAATTGCGGAGGGTTTTTGAGATCACCAGAGCAGAGGCCAAGGCTGCCTTTGGAGACCTTCAGGTCTATTTAGAAAAGGTTATCCAAAACCCCCGCCATGTGGAGGTACAGGTCTTAGGCGATGGGAGGGGCAAGGTGATACATTTAGGGGAGAGGGAATGCTCCATTCAGAGGAGGCACCAGAAGCTGGTTGAGGAATCCCCTTCGCCTGCAGTGACCCCAAAGTTGAGGAAGAGGATGGGGAAGGAGGCGGTAAAGGCGGCCAAGGTGGTAAAGTATAAGGGGGCGGGAACGGTTGAATTTTTGCTTGCACCGGATGGTAATTTCTATTTTATGGAGATGAACACCAGGATCCAGGTGGAACACCCGGTCACCGAGCAGGTTAGCGGGGTAGACCTGGTTAAGGAGCAGATAAGGATTGCCTCCGACGGGAAGCTGGGCTTCAGTCAGGATGAAATCGTAGTTGAAGGCCATGCCATTGAGTGTAGGATAAACGCCGAGGATCCAACCAATGGATTTAGGCCTTCTCCGGGGGAGATAACCAGCTTTCACATCCCAGGTGGTCCGGGAATAAGGGTGGACACCCATGCCTACGCCCAGTATGTTATTCCCCCTTATTATGATTCAATTGTAGCCAAGCTTATCGCCTACGGGAGGACAAGAGATGAGGCCATCCTCAGGATGAGAAGAGCCTTGGAGGAGTTTATAGTTGAGGGGGTGAAGACTACTATCCCATTTCATCAGAGGGTCTTGGCGGATCCAGATTTTGTTAAAGGGAAGTTTGATACCTCGTTTGTGGAGAGGTTTAGTTTGGAGGGTGCTAATGTCAAAGCTTGATTCCACGATTAAGTTCATCAGGAAGAGGGATGGCAGGTTGAG
>DAOVCL010000098.1 GCA_030670005.1 Candidatus Zixiibacteriota bacterium
CTCCAGATCCGCCTTCCAGGAGATAAAGAAGGTCTTCCCTCCCCTGATTAGCCCCTCCACCTCTTTGGGCTTTAGCTGGGAGGGATCGGACTCCTGGGGGTTGGGATTGACCGAGAAGATCTCTATCTCCTTCCCATCAGAGAAGAGCTTCCATATCCCCTTGGTATCCACCTCAGGAATGCGGACGAGAAAGTTCGTGCCTCGGAGGACCGGCTTTAAGGCCACTTTACCTCCATCCGGACGGAGGCAGGTTATCTTCCCCTCCTTCCCTTTCAAGGTTACCTCCACCCTATCCCCCACAAGGTTCTCCTTAGATGGTTGGAACCTGGTGGCTGCCAGATACCTCACCGCCCTCTGCAGGAGGGGGACGATGAGCCCTGACCTGGGCAGATCTGACCATTTTAAGTCCAGAGCAGAGGTAAGGACTATAACCCTTCCCTTTCCCACCTTCCCCTCCACCAGGGCAGGAAGGCCATTGGAAAACCAGGCCAACCCCTGACTATCCTTCTTTATCTCCCCCTGGTAGGCCAAGTAGATGGAGGGGGAGGTGATCCTCTTCCCCTGAAATATACCGAAGATGGGATGGGAATAGACCATCTTCTCTAAGGAGAAGTAGATCTCCTTCTGGTGGGGTATCCCTACCAGTGGACCTAAGGTCAAGGGGGCGATATCGCTGAAGGATCCCTGATTGAAGAAGCGGGGATCTATCCCCTCTCCCAGGGAGATGAATAATCCCCCTCCCCCCTCTAAGAACCCCTTAATCGCCGCCACCCGATCCGGATTGAGATCTCCTACATTAGCCAAGGCCAGCACATCGAAGTCGGAGAGGAGGAATCCAGAGAGTTCCCCCGCCTCACAGGGAACTGTCTCCACGGAGAATCCCTTCTCCTGCAAGGGATTTAAGGCCAACTGAAGATAGAAGACATCTTCCCTTTTGCCCCCCACACAGAGGACCTTTATCCTCTCCGGGATAATGAAGTTGAAGTATCTTCTGTTGTCCCCGTTTAGCTCGTCATCCGGGAGCTGGACCCATCCCCAATGGCTCCCACCACCCTCAGGGGTTACAGCAAACCTAACATCCCCCTCCCCTCCGGCCTTGAGATCGATGTTCTTCTGATCCATCCTCCTTCCATCCAGGAAGAGCTCAGTGGTCAGGTTGACAAAAGGGGAGGAGGAGTTGTTCTTCACCTTAGCTACAAGCTCCAAGGGTTTCCCCTTCTCCATCATTCCTCCCCCAACCAGGCTTACAGATTTGATCAGTGCGTTTCTGGGCTGGTTCTGCTCTGGATGGATGATGTATAGCCTCACTCCGGAGGGGATCTCCAGGCCCCGGGCCAAGAGCTTTCCCCATCCATACCTGCACAGATCGGAGATCAGATAGATCTCTCGGTTGAGGTTTTTGGACTGAGAGATTATGGAGATGGCCTCGGTGAGCGCCTCCTTGATGTTTGTCCCCCCATCGGAGAGCTCCAGCTCGGCCAGCCCCTTGCCAACCAGAGATAGATTGTGGGTGGGAGAGGGAAGAAGTGGACGGGGATGGTCGGAGAAGCTGATGAGATCGGCCTCATCCCCCTCCCTGAGCATACCAAGAACTGCCTCTCCCTTGGCCCTGGCCTGACGAAAGAGCCCACCTGCTTCCATACTTAAGGAGTTGTCCAAGAGGATCACCGCCGATATCTTGGCATGGGCCCCCACCAGGCCGGAGAGGGCACCTTTCAGCGCCGGGCGGGCAAAGGCCAAGGCCAGAAGGAGAAGGGCCAGAGTTCTCAAGATGAGGAGTATTATCTGCCTGATCCTCACCCTCTTCATTCTCGTCTTCTGCAGAAGCCGGAGATACCTGAGGGTGCTAAAGTAGACCCTCTTTACCTTCTCCCTGTTCAAAAGGTGAATGAGAAGGGGGAGGACGGCAACAGATAGGGCAAAAAGAAAGGCCGTATTCAGAAAGGTGAGATTAAACATAGCTTAAAAGAGATGTTTCCTTTTCTGTAGATAGGCAAAGAGGGCATAGTCCAGAGGGATTGAAGTATCCATAGGGACATACTCAATCCTGCTCTCCCCGCAATGGGTCTTATAGAGCTGAACCAGATCCCTGATCTGACCCTGATACTCTCCCCTTATCTGCCAGGGCTGGGTGAGGATTTCCTCCCCTGTCTCCATATCCACGAATATGGCCTCCCTCCGGTAGGCAAAGCTCTTCTCCATAGGATCTAAGATGTGGAAGACTATGATCTCATTCTTTTTATATCGGAAATGTTTGAGGCCCATAAGGACATCCTCCGGCTCAGCGAAGAGATCGGAGATGACCACCACCAGTCCCCTCCTCTTTATTTTCTCGGCTAACTGATGAAAGGTGGAGCTGACCTGGGTGGTGCGGGAGGGCTTGAGCCTCACCAGCTCCTTCAGGAGGTCGTGAAGGTGGCTTCTGGCTGAACGGGGAGGTAGGTAGCTCCTCATCCCCTCATCGAAGACGGCTAAGCCTACAGCATCCTTCTGTTTGAGCATCAGATAGCCAAGAGCGGCCGCCAGATAGGAGCCATATTCCAGCTTGGTTAACCCATTTGAGCTATAGCCCATAGAGGCACTGGCATCCAGGAGAATATAGGCCTTAAGGTTAGTCTCCTCCTCGTATTCCTTGATATAGTAGCGATCCGTCTTGGCATAGACCTTCCAGTCGATGCCCCTTATGGGATCGCCGGGCATATACTGGCGATGTTCGGCAAACTCCACCGAAAAGCCATGGTAGGGGCTGCGGTGCAGGCCGATGAGAAAACCCTCCACCACCAACCTCGCCTTCATCTCCATTCGGGAGAGCTGGGAGAGAAACTGGGGGGAAAGGAACTTGCGATAATCCTGGGCCATTATTCCCCCACCACCTGCAGGAGCTTGTCTACGATCTGATCCGTGTTCACCCCGTCGGCCTCGGCGGTGAAGGAGGTGACTATGCGGTGCCTCAAGACAGGCTTGGCCACGGCCCTGATATCCTCACAGGAGGGGGAATAGCGGCCCCCGAGGACTGCCCTGGTCTTGGCCCCCAGGATCATATACTGGGAGGCACGGGGGCTAGCCCCCCAGCTAACCCAATTTTTGATGAAATCCGGCACCTCATCCTCAACAGGCCTGGTCTTTCTGGCCAGCCTCACCGCATAGCTGATCACATGGTCGGAGGCGGGAACCCTCCTCACCAGGGACTGAAGCCCAACTATCTCCTCAGCCCTCATCACCTGGGATAGCTCCTGGGAATAGGCGCTGGTTGTCGTCTTCACGATGGTATTCTCCTCCTGGTCAGAGGGGTAATTTACATAGATGTTGAACATAAACCTGTCCAACTGAGCTTCAGGCAGGGGATATGTTCCCTCCTGTTCTATGGGGTTCTGGGTAGCCAACACATAGAAGGGCTCCTCCAACTTGTAGGTAGTGCCGGCGGCGGTAACCTCATGCTCTTGCATAGCCTGCAGCAGGGCAGCCTGTGTCTTCGGGGGGGTGCGGTTTATCTCATCGGCTAAGATGATGTTGGCAAATATGGGCCCCTTCACGAACTTAAAGTCCCTCCTTCCGCTGGCCTTATCCTCCTCAATTATCTCCGTTCCGGTAATGTCCGAGGGCATAAGATCCGGGGTAAACTGAATTCTCTGAAATTTTAGGTCAAGGATGCGGGAAAGGGTGCTGATCATTAAGGTCTTGGCCAGACCAGGAACGCCAATGAGAAGGCAGTGCCCTCCAGCAAGAAGGGCGATGAGAAGCTCCTCGATGACCTGGTCCTGGCCAACGATGACCTTTCCCATCTCCTTTACTATTCGATCCCGCGCCTGGACCAATCTCTCTACCCTTTTGAGATCCTCTTTCTCCTCTACCATCTCCACCTCCATTTTTCTCAAATTGTGATTGTTCACCACTGATAACCACGGACAAACAAAGAAAAACAGGGATCAGTAATCAGTTTACAGGAATAGCCAGCATAAGCTTCATTCTTAATTCTCAATTCATAATTGCTTTTTTCCGTGAGATTCCGTGGTGAACTGTTGCCCCCAATTTAATGATTAAAAAGCCTAAAGTCAACCCGATTCTGGATTGAGCAGGGGAAGATCAAATCGGGCTTGACTTAGAGTTATATTTTAAGTATAAAAGGTGAAACAATCCTTAATTGCCTTCCGTAAATAGAGATGAAAGAGGAGGAGAAAGAGGTAATCAAGAGGGCCATCTCTGGTGATCAGGAGGCCTACTCCCTCATCCTAAGAAGCTACCGGGATGCGGTCTTCGGCTTAGTCTACAGGATAATCAGGGATAGGGAGGAGGCTGATGACATCACCCAGGAGACATTCATCAGGGCCTTCAAATCCCTCCGCTATTATACACCCAAGTACGCTCTCTCTACCTGGCTCTTTAGGATTGCCACCAACAGATGCATTGATCACCTGAGGAAGAGGAAGATAAGAACTCTCTCCTTGGATCAGGGGATAGAGACCAAAACCGGAGAGCTGAGAAGGGAGATCCCGGATACCTCCGCTCGCCCTGATGAGCTCTTCTTTCAAAAGAGGAGGATGCTCTCCATTGAGCAGGCCATCGGTTCGCTTCCGCCCAAATACAGGGAGGTGATCTGCTTGAAACACAAGGAGGAGAGAACCTACGAGGAGATAGCCCAGATCTTAGATCTTCCCTTAGGAACGGTGAAGGTGAGGATATTCAGGGCCAGGGAGCTTTTAAAGAAGAAGCTAAAAAGCTTCTTATAGCAGGTGGATAAAGCTTTGAATCAACTGAGCGATCAGATCTCCTGATCTGATCAGAGGAAGAGACAGGACATAGTTGGGCGACCTCAGGGGATGAAGACGGTCAACAACAAAAAGGGTTAACAGCCAAGTAAAACCAAAGAGGAAAAGATGCAAAGGCGTGAAGTTCTCTTTTTTATAACAGTTTTTATCCTTTTAATCTCCCAGGGGGCAGGGGCAAGGAGTAGATACGAGTATCCCTTTACCCAAAACCTTAAGATCGAACCTGGGACTGAGGTGATTATAAAGAATGTAACAGGCGATATCAGAGTCAGCCAGGGGCCTCCTGGTCAGTTGACCATAGGCGGTAAGAAGGTGATTAAGGCCTCTTCCCGAAGAATCGCTGATGCACAGGCAAAGGGAATAAAAGTAGAGGTAAAGAGGGAAAAGGGAAAGGTATGGATTGTGGTCAAAGGTGGAGGCCAGAGAAGCAGGACTTTCTTTGGATTTTGGAGGAGGGTCTCCAGTTGGATTGATTTTAATCTCCTCGTCCCTCCAGGGACAGACTTAGAGGTCACCTCCACCAGTGGTGATATAACAGCAAAAGGGGTAAAGGGAAGGATAACTATTAAGACAACAAGTGGGGACCTCTGTTTGCAGGGTTTCGTAGGGCCAACCATCGTGCACACTACCAGCGGTGATGTAAGCTTAAAAGGAATAGTGGGCCAGGTTAATATGGAGGGAACCAGTTCGGATCTGGACCTCTCAGGCATCAAGGGGGATATAGATATAAGCGTTACCAGCGGAGATATCGAAGGCAGGGATATTGAGGGAAACCTCACGGTGGAGGGAACAAGCGGGGATGTGGAGATAACCAGACTTAGAGGGAACTTGCAGATATCTCTCCGTTCGGGGGAGGTGAAAGCGGATATAATCCAGGGCGGGGTGAGGGTGAAGACGACAAGTGGCGATGTCTACATCAGGGCCTCCCTCCAGGAGGGCAAGGATTACCAGGTGGACACGTCGAGCGGGGATGTTGCTTTTAAAATAAGGGAAAGGGAACCCTTTAACTTGGTGATTGATACCGCCAGCGGGGAGATCACTGCCAAAGTCCCCTTGATCATAAATTCGATTTCCAGAAACCACTTAGAGGGGAAAGTGGGAGAAGGAGGATCAACAGTAAGGATAACCACCTCAAGTGGAGATGTCGAACTTTCCCAGTAGAATATTTTGCAACAAAACCGCGATGAAGGGAAAGCTATCAGTTCACAGCGCGGCAAGGCCGCAACCAAACAATTCACCGCAAAGGACGCAAAGTTTAAAGATTATTAACTAATCGTTTTATTTCATCTCTCTTTTGCTTTTTATTTCCTCTGCGATCTTAGCGGCTTTGCGGTTGCTAAGAAAAACTTTGTTAAAAAAACAAGATCTTGCAAGTTTGTGGTACAGGGATCAGTTTCCAGGGATCAGAAAAACCCAGTGGCAACCAACGAACCCCTGACCGCCGAACCCTGACGACCGTGAACTGTCACAGAAAAGGGGGAATTATGAGAGGAAAAATATTTAAAGTAAGATACTGGCTATTTCTGCTTTTTTTAACTCCCTTGACTGCCTTTGGCCAGGAGAAAGACCTCCTGGACTCCACTTCGGATACTACCCTGGGGAGGGCGACTGAGGTTCATATTGGAAACGGAGGGATAACCATTGTGAAGGAGAAGGGGGGAAAGGCCTCCACTCGGGTTTACATTGACCAGAAAAAACTATCCAAATTGAGTTCTATTCACCTTTCTGAATCGGAGAGTGGAGACATTGTAAGGTTCGGTGAGGACATCACCATAGAGGAGGGGGAGGTGATAAACGGTGATGTGGTGGCTATAGGAGGGGATATTCGGATAGCCGGTACCGTGGCCGGGGATGTAGTTGCCGTAGGTGGAGATGTGATAGCTGAGTCTACAGCGGTAATCAGGGGGGATGCGGTGAGTATAGGGGGTAGAGTGACAAAAGAACCTGGAGCCCAGTTAAGAGGTTCCAGGATAGGCACCCCCTTCCCCCCTAAGTTCCTCTTTCGCTGGGGCACTAAGGGTTGGATCCCCCCCCACCCTTATCATCCTCGCTTCACCCCAGGGGCTGGATTCACCCTTGTCCTCTTCTTCGTCTTCCTCTGCCTCTCCCTTTTGATCACCCTCTTTCTGCCAAATCACATTAAGAGGATAAATGCCTCCATAGAGGGGGGATTTTTGAAGGCTGGTCTGGTCGGCCTCTTGGTCGATATCCTCATTCTGCCGGTCTTTGTTATGCTCTGCATCACCATTATAGGAATTCCTGTGGCTCTCTTGGTAGAGCCTATTGTGCTCTTTGTGGCTTTGATCTTGGGTTTTGCTGGGATCGGCTTCTTCTTAGGGGAGAAGATAAATCAGACCACCAGTTTAACCCTCTCCTCTCCTCTGACCAAGGTGTTAGTAGGGGGAATAATCATAGAACTTCTCCCCTTCTTGGCCATTTTGGTGGGGATAGGAGGAGGAATCTTCGGCCCGATCTCCTTGGTCTTGCACATTGTGGGTTGGCTAACCCTCTACCTTGGTTGGACGGTAGGATTTGGCGCGGTATTTCTCACCAGATTTGGCACCAGGCCTCTATCACCCCAAAAAGCCCAAGTCCAAGAGGGAGAAGTCATCAAGCCATCTGAGCAGGTGAAGGAGACGCCAGCAGATTAGTGGTAATCTTTTAATGGATAATCAGCAGCTGGCAAGTTTGGTATCCTGATAGCCCAAAAGGAGGATTCTATGTTTATGTTTTGGAGAAAAATATTTTTCACAGTTACTTTTTTTACCTTCTTTTCCTTGGGAGTTCACCCCTCCCTTGCCCATAAGTATGAGGAGACC
>DAOVCL010000051.1 GCA_030670005.1 Candidatus Zixiibacteriota bacterium
TCCCAGACCCCACCCTTTCTTATCTCTGATGACCCCGGGGCCACAGAGGATCTCCGGTTAAAGTATAGGTATCTGGACTTGAGAAGGCCCCCACTGCAAAAAAATCTTATCCTTCGTCACAAGGTTTATCAGGCCACAAGGGAGTATCTGAACCGGGAGGGCTTTCTGGAGGTGGAGACCCCCATCCTCACCAAGAGCACCCCGGAGGGGGCCAGAGATTACCTGGTTCCCAGTAGGGAGCACAGGGGATGGTTCTATGCCCTTCCCCAGTCCCCTCAGATGTATAAGCAGATCCTGATGGTTGCAGGATTGGATAGATATTATCAGATAGCCAGGTGTTTTCGAGACGAGGATCTGAGGGCTGATCGCCAGCCGGAGTTCACCCAGATTGACCTCGAGCTCTCCTTTGTTGATGAGGAGGAGATCTTCACTATCACCGAGGGTTTGATGGCCCACATCTTCCAGCAGGCCTTGGATGTAGAGATTGAGAGGCCATTTCCCAGGATAAGTTACCCGGATGCAATGGGTGAATATGGAACGGATAAGCCAGACATAAGGTTTGGGATAAAGATAAAGGATCTCAGCGATCTCCTGCAGGGGACAGATTTCCGTATATTCAAAGGGGTTTTGCAGGAAGGGGGCGTAGTGAGGGGGATGAACTCCCCGGGCTCTGCTCACTTTTCCCGCAAGGTGCTCGATGATATCTCCCAATTGGTGGAGAAGGGAGGGGCAAAGGGCCTTCTCTGGATAAAGGTTACCCCTGAGGGGGTAAAATCCCCCCTCTCCAAATTTATCTCCCCTGAGGAGATGGAGCGGATAAAGGAAAGGCTGGGGGCCGGGGAGGGGGATCTACTCCTCTTGATAGCCGGCAGAGAGGGGGTGGTCTCCACTTCCTTAGGGATGCTCAGGCAAGATTTGGCCAGGAGGCTGAGGCTTGTCCCTGAAGATGGTTTCCGATTCTGCTGGGTGGTTGATTTCCCTCTCTTCCATTACAACGAGCAGGAGAGGAAGATCGAGTCCGAACACCACCCTTTCACCGGGGTGGCCCCCGAAGACATCCCCCTCTTGGACTCTGACCCGCTTAAGGTGAGATCTAGGGCCTATGACCTGGTCTTAAATGGGGTGGAGATAGGAAGTGGCAGCATTAGGATTCACCAGAGGGATTTACAACGGAAGATCTTCCAAATACTTGGCCTTACCTCTCAGGAGGTGGAGGAGAAGTTTGGATTTCTCTTAGAGGCCTTCCGATTTGGGGTCCCACCCCATGGGGGGATCGCCCCTGGGCTGGACAGGTTGGTTATGCTTATGGCTGGAGGAAGGTCTATCAGGGAGGTGATAGCCTTTCCCAAGACCACCGCTGCCTCCTCCCTTATGGTGGGTTCGCCTTCCCCGGTGGGAGAGGATCAATTGAGGGAATTAGGAATAAAGGTGATAGGTAGTTGAAGACGGTTAAATTCACCATTTCCGATGTGGAACCTGTGGCCATCTTTGGGCTCAACGATCAGAACCTGAGGAGAATCGAGGAGAGGTTCTCCTCCCGCATAGTCGTGCGAGGAGGAGAGGTGACCATAAAGGGCGAGGAGGAGGAGGTAGAGAAGATAAGGCTCCTCCTGCTTGATCTGGCAGACCAGGCCGGGAGGGGACACTTCTGCACCCAGGATGATGTGCGCTATTCCCTGGAGAGGATTAAAAAAGGGGGCGGCTCCCCTCTTGAACCGCAACCCCTTTTGGTCTCATCCAACTTGGAGGGAATAAGGCCGAGGACCCTTGGCCAGAGGGGTTACATTGAGGCTATGGCCAAGAACGATATCGTCTTTTCTATTGGCCCAGCGGGGACCGGAAAAACCTATCTGGCTGTGGCTATGGCCGTCTCCTCACTTAAGGAGAGGTTAGTGAAAAGGATAGTCCTGGTAAGGCCAGCCGTGGAGGCCGGGGAGAGCCTCGGCTTCCTTCCAGGTGATTTTAAGGAGAAGGTAGATCCCTATCTCCGCCCCCTCTATGATGCCCTCTATGATATGCTCCCCTCCCAAAAGATGAGAAAGTCCATAGAGAATGGTGTGATAGAGATTGCCCCTCTGGCTTATATGAGAGGCAGAAACCTGAAGAGGGCTTTTGTGATACTTGATGAAGCTCAGAATACCACGATTGCCCAGATGAAGATGTTTCTCACCAGGTTGGGGCCCCACTCCCGGGCGGTGATCACCGGGGATATAACCCAGATAGATCTGAGCAATCCCTCCTCCTCCGGATTAATCCTTATCCAAAGTATATTGAAGGATGTGGAGGGAATAAAATTCGTCTATCTTACGGAAAGCGATGTGGTCAGACATAGGTTGGTGCAGGAGATAATAAAAGCCTTTGACCATTATGAGACATCCAAGTAAGCCGAATTCCAAGCCTATCCCTCGGAGACCGGCAGACTGGCTCTACCAGACCCTTTTGATCCTGATCACTGCAGGCATCATCTCCACCCTCTTTCCCCATTCTCCTCTATACCAACCCATTGATATGCCGAAGCTGGGGGACATCTCCCGGGAGGATGTTATCGCCCCCTTTACCTTTCCCATCCTAAAGAACGATGAGGAACTGGCCAAAGAGACCGAAGAGGTAGCCTCCACCTCGCCCTTGGTCTTTGATCTGGACTTGAAGGCCACGCAAGACAAGCTTGATCAACTGGAGGGATTCTTTCAAAAGGTGAAAGGGATAGGTGAGGTCTCCCTCCCGGAGAGCCTGGCGGTCTTGGGTAGGGATTATCCCCTCATCTCCCCAAAGGCTATAGGAGCGATTCTACAAAAGGGTCAAGGGGTAAAGATCGAGAGGGAGGTTAAGGACCTCTTGAGTTACCTATTCTCTCAGGGGATTGTGGGTTCCAGGAAGGAGGTTCTGGGGGACAGGCAGAGGCTGATAATCATCCGTAATGGAGAGGAGGGGAGGGAGATAACCCCCAAAGAGCTTCTGGATTTAAACTCGGCAAGAGAGGTGATCAGGAGCAAGGTGAAGGGCGACTTCGCCCAAGATGACTCCTCCGCCGAAGTGGCCGAGGAGATAGTGGAGACTTTTCTCTTCCCAAACCTTAAATTTAACCAGAAGGAGACCGAAAGGAGGGTTCAGGAAGCGATAGGTAAGATATTACCCCAGAAGGGTTTAGTCCTTAAGAATGAGAGGATAATCGGGAGCCACGAGAGAGTGACCAGCGCCCATTTAGAGAAACTCCGCTCTTTAGCCGTAGCCAGGTCGCAAAGGGAGAGGAGTTTTTTCGCCTGGAGCTTGCCTCTGGTTGGTAGATTCCTCATCGTTGCTCTGGTTATTGCCCTCTTTTCCTCTTACCTTTACCTCTTCCAAAGGAGGGTTTGGACTCAATTTGAAAAACTTGCACTTATTGCTATTCTTCTTGTTTTTATCTCCTTAGCCACCTATATCATCTGTGGGAGTTTTGGCCTCAGCTCCTACCTTGTCCCCGTTGCTCTGGTCTCTATGATTCTGGCCATCTGCCTTAATGCCCAGATAGGGATAATGGGTGGGGTAACTGTGGGGTTATTGTTGGGGGTGCAGAGAAGCTTTGACTTCTCCTCGGCACTGGTGGCCATAGTGAGCGGTGCAGTTGCCGTCTACAGCGTTCTTAGAATTAGGCAACGGCATCAGTTCTATAGGCCCATGCTCTACATATCTATCACCTATGTCCTCACAATTTTTTTGGTGGAGACGCTCAAGTTCTCTCCCTTTTCCCAACGGATCGAATTCTGCAGTTATGGGATCCTGAATGGATTCCTTTCTCCCCTTTTTGCTATGGGTTTTCTGCCCATTTTCGAACGTTTCTTTGGGATAACTACCGATATTACCCTTCTGGAGCTCTCCGACTTGAACCGGCCCATCCTCCGTCGCATGGCCATCGAGGCACCTGGGACCTACCATCACAGCCTTGCGGTAGGCAACCTGGCTGAGGCGGCCGCTGAGGCCATTGGGGCGAATTCCCTCTTGGCCAGGGTCAGTTCCTACTATCACGATATCGGAAAATTGGTGAAGCCGGACTACTTTGTGGAGAATCAGACCCAGGGGAGGAAGAATCCCCACACCAAGCTTGCTCCCACAATGAGCAGTCTGGTCCTCCTCTCTCATGTAAAGGAAGGGATAGAGGAGGCGAGAAGAGAGGGACTCCCCAAGCCAATAATTGATGTCATTCAGCAACATCATGGCACTACCACTATGGACTATTTCTATGAAAAGGCCAAGCAAATGGGGGCAGATGAGGCCGTAAGGGATAAGTTCCGCTACCCAGGCCCCAAGCCCGATACCAAAGAGATAGCCATCATTATGTTGGCCGATGCAGTAGAGGCGGCCTCGCGCACCCTTACCGAGGCTACCCCTGCCCGGATTAGGGGGTTAGTAAAAAAGATCATCAATGATAAGTTCTCTTCAGGGGAACTGGACAGTTGCGAGATTACCCTGAGGGATCTCCATTTAATAGAGGATAGTTTCGTCCGAGTTCTAACCGGTATGTTTCACCCCCGGGTGGATTATCCTTCAACAACGGAGGCCAAATCGAGGGAGAGGGGTTGATGGAGGTTTGGATAGATAATATTCACCCTAAGATGAAAGTGGGGCTGGAAGGGCTAAGAGAGGTAGCCTTGAAGGCCCTTCCTCAGACCAATGAGGATGGATGTAGGTTGAACCTCATCCTGACCGATGATGGCTTCATTATGGATTTAAACCGTAGGTTTACTGGTAGAAACCGCCCCACTGATGTCCTTTCCTTTCCCTTCCCCGGGGAGAGGTTGCCCACAGAGGAGGAGATCTGGGGAGAGATCTACATCTCCTTAGACAGGGCAGTAGAACAGGCAAGAGATTACGGGGTTTGCCTGGAAGACGAGGTAAAGAGATTGGCTATCCATGGAATTCTGCATCTCTTGGGCTATGACCATAAGACGGATGGAGAGGCCCAGGTTATGAGGAAGAAGGAAGACGAGCTCTTGTGGGGTGAGCCCCTATGCTAGAGATTACCTTGCTACTCTTTTTTCTCCTCTTTTTGGGTTTTTTGGCCCTGGTCAACTACTCCTTTTCCCTCTTCAGCCATCTCACCCCCGAGAGGGTGGAACGTATTTGGGGAGAATCAAGCCGGGAGGCCAAAAGGTTGAAAGGCCTTATCTCCCTGACTGGAAAGCTAACCTTAGGCACGGAGGGGTTGAGGCTCTTCTCCTATTCTGTGGGGATGGTTGGCTTTCTCCTCCTCTTCTTGAAGACCTTAGGCCGTTCCCCTCTGGCCTGGATGGGGGGTATCTTCGGTGGATGGGCAATCCTCTACTTTTTTGGTTGGATGATCCCTAAGTTTTTTGCTTCGGCACCGAGAGATTATCCCTCCAGGTTTGACTATCTCTGCTTAGTCTTTTTCGGGAATCTCTCTCGGATCTTCACCTTTTCAGTTGGCCTCCCCTTTTTTAAGGCCATAAAAAGGAGGGAGGAGGGGCTGCTATCCACTTTGGAGGAGCTTCCCACCCTTAAGGAGGAAGGAAGAGAGATAGAAGAGCTGGAAGAGGAGGAAAAGGAGATGATTCAGGGCATCTTCGAGTTTGCTGATACCACGGTAAAGGAGGTTATGGTGCCTCGCATAGATGTGGTCTCGATCAGCCTACAAAACAGTGTGGATGAGGTCTTAGATCTGATTGTAAAATATGGCCATTCCCGTATCCCTTTATATGATGCAAAGATAGACAACATCGTTGGCATCATCTATGCCAAGGATCTGCTCCAGAACCTCTATCAGAAGGGTAAGGACTTCAACCTGATGAAGGTTGCCCGAAAGCCCTACTTCGTGCCGGAGAGTAAAGGAATTAACGAGCTCCTGCGGGAGTTCAAAAGGAAAAGAATTCATATGGCTGTGGTGGTTGACGAATATGGGGGGACCGCTGGTTTGGTTACCCTGGAGGATCTTTTGGAGGAGATTGTGGGTGAAATCCAGGATGAGTATGATAAAGAAGAGCAGTTGGTTACCCCTTTGACGAAAGGAACCTTCGCCGTGGCGGCTATGGTGAGCATTGATGATCTCAATGAGCAGTTGGAGATCGATCTCCCTACCGAAGATTATGAGACCTTGGGGGGATTCCTTTACGATCTGGCGGACAGCATCCCCCAGGAGGGGACCCAGCTCGAATATGAGGGTATCAAATTTTTAATCAAGGAGGTCAAGGGCCAGAGGATAACCAAAGTGGAGTTGGAACTCCCCTCCTCAAAAATTGAAAAGAAAAATCTTGACAAGGGGGAGGATTAGCCTTATATTCAAATAACTGCGGGGTGGAGCAGTCTGGTAGCTCGTTGGGCTCATAACCCTAAGGTCGGAGGTTCGAATCCTCCCCCCGCTACCAATTTAGGGGCTCGGAAGAGCCCCTTTTTTGTTTGTGCTCATCCCTTTCTTCTACACTATGGGTTCATCCCCCAAAAAATCCTTGACTTCTCGAAAGGGGAAAAGTAATATTGTGACCTATGGGAAAAAGCTCCTCGATTCGGCCCAAACCTGCAGATGCCTGGATGAAGCCCATACTCGCCATAGGCGGACAATTGAAGAGCATATAGGGGACGGTGGTGCAGAAAGTGCTTGATGATCAGAAAGAAGAGTTTTTCAATAGTGGATGGTCTGAGGTATTAGCTTTGAGCCCACACAGACAGAGAATGGTTTCAGATGGTCGGATTTTGGGGGGCAGTGAGTTTATAGAGGCGGTATTAAAAGAGGCAGGAGAAAGGGTGGCAGAGAGCTTGAGGCTGAGGGATGAAAGGATAGGATTTAAAGATCTCTGTGAGGAGGTAGCCAAAGCCCACAGAATAGGAATTGCAGGGCTTACCTCTGGGAGTAGTCGAAAGGCTATTGCAAAATCAAGGGAAGATGTGGCTCAATTAGCCGTAAAGAAGTTAGGGATGAGTGGAGCAGAAGTTGCCCGTCATTAAGGAGTAATTACTTCATGTTTCAACAGGGTTATAACCAAGAAAGAAATAAGTCTTGTCGGGGGAACGATCTTAAATAAATGGAGAAACTAAAGCACTCTCTGCACCACCGTCCCCTATTTCCCTTATAAAGGGAATAGTTACAAGGAATTGAAAGGAGTGGAAGGGGAAATCTTTTCAATTCCCTTCAGTTCTTTGTAAAAAATAGGCAAAGCCGAAAGGCGTGATGGCTAAGAGATATTTGACCGTAAATCAGAGGAAATATCAGGCTTTACAGGATTTTAAAGAGCGTCTCCTCTCCAGCCCGGTAAAGGGATCGATCGCCAAGATAATCCTCTTTGGAAGCCTGAAGAAGGGTAGGGTAAGGGGGGAGAGCGATGTGGATCTCCTGGTTTTCGCCGCCAATTCCCTTAGAAAGGTAAAGGAAATCTGTCTTGATGCCTCCCTGGAGACAAACATAGATTTTGGTGAGAGCATAGAGCCCCTCGTCTACCCCATCGAATCTCTCAGATACCCAAATTCATACTTTCTTTATTACAACATAAAAAATGGCAAGGAGATATATACGATGGAAGAGGAAAGATTGAGGAGAGAGGAGGCAATAGCTTATTTGGAGCTGGCCCAGGAATATGAGAGAAGTGCCAGGGATTGTTCCTCCCATGGACATTATAGGCTGGCAGTTGATGGAGCATATAATGCAGTTGAGTTATGTGCCAAGGGGTTTCTGATCCTGAAGCTGAAGGATTTACCCACTTCGCACGGTGGGATAGTAGGCAAATTTGGAGAGCTTTATGTGAGGTCTGGAATCCTTCCCAGGGAGATGGGAAGGGAATTCAATAGGGGACTCCGGCTGCGAAATCAGGCCAGATATGAAAGGCATGCCGATATAGGAGAGGAGGAATCAGAAGCTATGCTCGCTCTTGTGGGAGAATTTATCAAGGCATTTGATAAGGAACTATATGGTTGATATTCCTTAAGATAATTCAAAAGCTTAGGAATTTCCATTTTTAGACAGGATTGACAGGATGATCAGGACAAACAACCTCATTCATTAAACACCGAAAATCACTGAAATAACAAGAAATTCTAAGGAAGAATGTGCATTATAATTTTTCAGTGAGTTCGGTGTCGTTCGGTGTTTTCTTGGGGAATTAAAAAATCCAGTAAATCCTGTTATCCTGTCAAAAAAGCCTTGCCAAAGGCAACTAAGTTCAGCTATGAAGTTCCTCTTAGCCATCCTGATTTTATTGGTGGGAGTTGTTATAGTCATCCGTCTCTTCTTCGGCAAAGGGGTCACCGATATGTTCTTGGGGCGACTCCTCTACGATCTATTCGTCTTGCCATTCCGCCTGCTTGGTTTCTTGATTAAGTTGTTGCTTAGAAGACGCTAAATATGGAGTGCATCGACTCCCGTCCATGCAAGCTGTGATAGGGGTTACAACACTCCAAAAATGAAAATGATGCTACAGAATTTCAGGTTTGCCAAATTTAGGCTGAGATTGAGGGCAATTGAGACCTTGCATCTTCCCCCCTATAAAGGTTTTACCTTTAGGGGTGGGTTGGGGGATGTCTTTAAGAGAACGGTCTGTATCAGTCGGGGTAAAAGATGTGAATTCTGCTTGCTGAAAGAGAGATGTGCTTACTCCTACTGTTTTGAGACCCCGGCAGAGGATAAGGGAGAGGCAAAATCCTCCAACTGGCCCCACCCATACATCCTGGAGCCACCACCGGAGAGCAAGATTACCTACCAGAAGGGGGAGGAGCTAAGGCTTCATCTCATCCTCGTCGGAAAGGGCATAGAGTATCTACCCTACTTCGTCTTTGTATTTGATGAACTTGGCAGAAAGGGGATAGGTAGAGGCCGAGGAGGGTATCGCCTGGAAAAAGTTGAGAGCCTTTATGGGGAGGACGATTACCGTCCCATCTATGATGGAAGGTATCTATCGAACAGTTATGAGATTAAGACCTTGAAGGATATTTCAAATGGGGTATCCTCCCTGAACCTTGAAAGAATTAGCTTGAGGTTTCTCACTCCCACTCGTATCTTGTCCAGTGGGCACCTTATCAGGGAGGAGATGAACTTCCCCACTTTCATTAAGCGTCTAACCGGAAGGATCTCCCTTTTGTCCCGGTGTCACTGCGGCGGAGGCCCAGATTTTGGAGGTCTTTTGGAGGAGGCTGAGTCAGTGAAAACCTGCGGGGTTAACTTGGATTGGCGAGAGCCGGAGAGATACTCCTCCCGACAAAGGCAAAGGATGAAGATGGGAGGCTTTGTTGGTGAAATCGCCTTTGAGGGCGACCTCAAGGAATTTATGTCCCTCATAAGACTCGGTGAATACACCCACATAGGCAACGCATCCGCCTTCGGGTTGGGGAAATATGAGGTGGTGGGGGAGAGCCGAAAATGGAAGTAATTACAAAGAATTGAAAGGAATGGAAAGAGAAATTTTTTCAATTCCTTTCAGTTCTTTGTAAAAAAAGGGAAATCGGGAAAATGGGGGGATTTCAGCTTTTTGTTTTACCCCTGGCGCTTAGCTGATTGCGTCAACTCCTGTTGATGCTTTGGAGTGCTGTGACACCTGTCACAGCAAGTATCAACGGGGCTGATGCATTCCATATATCTCTGAAAGTTTCCCCTATTTTTAAGAAATTTTTGGTGCTCGGGGGGGGCCCTGAGGTCCAAGGGAAATGGGAAGGTTTTTCTTGAATTAGAGATCGAAATTGATTATATTTGGGGATGTCGATAGGTTCACCCCTGTTTTGGTAAAAACGAAAGGAGGCACAGATGAAAATATGGAAGATATTTCTCGGCTTTGGTCTGATGCTAATGGTCTTCTCCTCATCTGTTATTGGAGGGCAGGATGAGAGATTAGAGGCTGTTAGAAGGGCGATAAAGGAGAAGGGTGCCCACTGGAAGGCAGGCATCACTTCCCTCTCGAATATGACCAGGGAGGAGGCCCGGAGGCGGTGTGGGGTTCTGGAGTTCCCCCAAGGTCCCAGAATTGGGATGAGGAAAGGGGTAACCCTGGAAATGCTTCAAGATTCCTTGGACTGGCGAAACTACAATGGACACGATTATACCACCCCGATCAGGGATCAAGGTCACTGTGGCAGTTGCTGGGCCTTTGGCGGTTTGGCTACCTTAGAGGCAAGGATAAAGATTTTGTGCGAAACTCCTGATACAAATGTTGACCTCTCCGAGCAGTATCTCCTCTCCTGCAGCGGTGGTTCCTGTAGTGGATGGTGGATGGAGCCACTGTTTGATTTCCTTAGGGATAATGGGATTACAGATGAAGACTGCTTCCCCTATCAGGCGGTTGATACAATACCTTGTTCGGCAAGCTGCTCGGATTGGGAATACAGAATGAAAAGGATCAAAGACTGGGGTTTGCTCTCTCAGTCGATTAATGCTATCAAAAGCCACCTTCTTAATGGGCCATTAGCGGTTACGATGTCAGTCTACAAGGACTTCCACGATTACTATACGGGTGGGGTTTATGAATACACCTTTGGGGATTACCTCGGCGGTCATGCTATCTCAATGGTAGGGTGGAATGATAGGGATAGCTGCTGGATCTGCAAGAACAGCTGGGGGACGGATTGGGGAGAGGCCGGTGGTGCGGACACCGCCGGCTGGTTCAGGATCAGGATAGGTAAGGATGAATGTGGCATAGAGAGTGGGGCCATCTGGTGCCAGATGGAAGATCTGGGGACACCATCTCCGCCATTTGATGTAACCACTCTTTCCTTGGACCACAGTGTGCAATTGACTTGGAGTGAT
>DAOVCL010000223.1 GCA_030670005.1 Candidatus Zixiibacteriota bacterium
ATGCTGCGGTGGAGAAGGCCTACCGGGGGAAGAGGGAGATTGGCTGGAAGGAGATCCTGGCCGGGGAGAAGGCATCTGCCCAACTGGGCACCCCACTTCCCCAGGAGACCATTGATGCCATCAGGGAGTATGTAGTGGCCATCAAGGGTCCCCTCACCACCCCTGTGGCCGGGGGCTATAGGAGCCTGAATGTATCTATGCGTCAGACCTTAAACCTCTATGCCTGCGTAAGGCCGGTCAGATATATAAATGGCGTCCCTTCACCGGTGAGGCATCCGGAGCTTCTGGATATCGTCATCTTCCGGGAGAATACAGAGGATGTCTACGCCGGCATCGAATACAAAGAAGGGACCCAGGAGGCAGCCAAACTGAGGGACTTCTTGCAGGACCAACTGGGTGCCAAGATCAGAGAGGACTCCGGGATAGGCATAAAGCCCATCTCCAGGTCTGCTACCCAGAGGCTGGTGCGCAAGGCGATAAGATATGCCCTGGAGAATGGGAGGAAGAGCGTAACCATTGTGCACAAGGGGAACATAATGAAGTTCACCGAGGGTGCCTTCAAGGAGTGGGGATATGAGTTGGCCTTGAAGGAGTTCAGAGATGAGGTGATCACTGAGGATGAGCTCTGGGACCAGGTCAAAGGTGCTGATGGCGTGACCCCAATGACAAAGGCTGGTGCCTTCGCCCATCTGCGGGGGGGCAAAGAGGCGGGCGACCCTGGGGAAAGGATTGTGGTCAAGGACAGGATAGCAGACCAGATGTTCCAGCAGGTGCTCACCAGACCCAACGAATACGATGTTGTCGCCCTCCCCAACCTCAACGGCGACTACCTCTCCGATGCCTGTGCGGCCCAGGTTGGAGGGTTGGGCATTGCCCCAGGGGGAAACATCGGTGACTGGGTAGCCCTCTTTGAGCCCACCCATGGCTCCGCCCCCAAGTATAGGGGAATGGACAAGGTAAATCCTTCCTCTCTAATACTCTCCGGGGTGATGATGCTCAGATATCTCAAATGGGAGGAGGCGGCAGATCTGATAGATAGAGCCTTAGAGAGGACCATTATGGACAAGAAGGTCACCTATGACCTGGCCAGGCAGATGGAGGGAGTCAGCCCTATCAAGACATCGGAATTTGGGAAGGAGATCGTAAAGAGGATGGAGGCCTAATGCTTGTTTTGTCCCTTAATTGCGGGAGCTCATCTGTAAAATATAGGCTCTATGATTGGGACAAAAAGGCAATACTGACCTCGGGAGTAGTAGAGAGGGTTACCGTAGGGGGTTCCTTCTGTATCCACGAGGTTCCCGGGAGAGAGAAGGTAAGGATCGAACATGACTGTCCCGATCACAGGGAGGCGATCAAGTTGGTGAGTGACACTCTCCCTCATCCCAAGTATGGGGTAATTGAGGATTTATCAAGCATCTCTGCTGTGGGCCACCGAGTGGTTCATGGGGGGGAGAAATTCGCCAAGTCGGTGATCATAACCGACGAGGTTCTGGCCGCCTTTAGGGAGCTCTCCCACTTGGCCCCCCTGCACAATCCGCCAAACATCCTGGGGATTAAAGCCGCACGGGATCTTATGCCAGGTATTCCCCATATGGCCATTATGGACACCGCCTGGCATCAGACTATGCCCTCTTATGCTTATATCTATGCCCTTCCCTATGAGTGGTATGAGAAATATGGAGTAAGGAGGTATGGGTTCCATGGAACCTCCCTTCTCTATGTGGCTAAAAGGGGTGCTGTGCTCTTGGAGAAAGACCCATTTGACTGCAATCTGGTTACCTGTCATATCGGCAATGGGGTATCGCTTAACGCAGTGAAGAATGGGGTCTCCTATGACACATCAATGGGCCTTACCCCCTTGGAGGGTATGGTGATGGGGACGAGGGCGGGTGACCATGATGCCGCCATCGATCTCTATATCATGCAAAAGGAGGCTAAAACCCCCAAGGAGATGGATTCTATCCTGAACAGAAAATCGGGCATTCTGGGGATTACCGGGAAGTATACGGACAGGAGGGATGTAGTCGAGGCAGCCAAGAGAGGGGAGAAAAGGTCAGAGCTGGCCATAGAGATAGAGAGCTATCGGATAAAGAAGTACATCGGGGCCTATACCTTTGCCTTGGGCGGAATTGATGCTATTGTCTTCACCGCGGGGATAGGCGAGCTATCAGATACCGTCAGGGCCAAATCACTTGATAATCTCCAATCCCTGGAAATCAGATTTGATGAGGAGAAGAACCGCCTGGCCAGAACGAGAAACGCTGAGTCGGACATTACCGCTGAGGGATCAAGGGTGAGGATATTTGTCATCCCCACTGATGAGGAGAGGGTCTTCGTGGAGGATGTAGTGGCCCTGCTGGAGGGAAGATATGATCTCCATACCAATTTCACCTACAGGTTCCAGAGTCCAGACTACACCAACTCCTTGAGAAACCTGGAGTTTGCCAAGGAATGTCAGGAAAAGCCAAGGCTTTTAGAGATAATGGCTCCTGTAGCCAAGAGGGCCTTTATGAAAGAGGCCGAAAGGAAT
>DAOVCL010000067.1 GCA_030670005.1 Candidatus Zixiibacteriota bacterium
TTTGGCACAAGGCTTGGAGCAACCAGGTTCTACTGGAACAGCCCCTATAGGATTGACTGAATAGGAGCAATCGAATTTGCGTCAGAGGTGCAATCTGGGGTCCTACATTAACTCAAAAGCATAAAGATTTCCATTTTTAGATAGGATAAACAACATTCATTAAACGCCGAAGATCACTGAATAATAAGAAATGCTAAGGAAGAATGTGCCTTATAATTTTTCGGTGTCGTTCGGTGTTTACTTGTATAGTTTGGGATAAAGATCCTGTTTAGCTTGTCAGAAAAGTCCCGCCGATTACGGCTAAGTTCTAGGATCAGGGCTTGTCTGCTATAATGGAGACATGAAAAAAAAACAGAGCCCATATCATACCGAGGAGATGAAAGTGGCTATCGTGCTGGATGGTTCCGGACTGACAATCGAAAAATTGGTACGCATCGCCCGGCACGGGGAAGAGGTGGGACTTCACCCCGATGCGCTGGAACGGATAAAGTTGTGCCGCCGCATGCTGGAGGAAAAAATCCAGGCCCGAGAAATTATGTATGGTATCAACACTGGCATCGGCGAGTTTTCGGAAGTGGTCTTGAATGACGAGCAAGTGAAGCAATTCCAAAGATACCTGATCTACAACCACGCAGCCGGCATTGGGGACCCTGCGCCCATCGAGTACGTCCGTGGCGCTATGGCAAGCAGGATCAACGTGCACGCTCACGGAAAATCGGGCTGCCGCCCCGAGATCACCCTCACCCTGGTGGACATGTTGAACAAGGGCGTCACACCAGTTGTCTGTCAGAAAGGTTCCGTCGGTGCCTCCGGAGACCTGGCGCCAATGTCTCAGATTGCCCTGTTGCTTATGGGGGAGGGAGAGGCCTACTACCGAGGCCAGAGGCTACCGGGCAAGGAGGCTATGGACAGGGCAGGCATCCCCGTCCCTGACCTGCACGCCCGGGATGGTCTGGCCATAATCAATGGCTCCAACCTTCTAACCGCAATGAGCGCCATCCATTTGTATGACATGAACCGATGGCTCAAGCAGGCGGAGATCGCTTGTGCCATGAGTCTGGAGGCACTCTATGCCAACATGAAACCCTACGATGTGCGGTTGCATAAGGTGAGAGGATTCGGGGGTGCTGTGCGAAGTGCGAAGGCTATCATGAAGTGTATCCAGGGCAGTGACCTTGTCTCTGGCAGGCTGAAGACAAAAGTCCAAGACGCCTATTCGATGCGCTCATCTCCCCAGGTCATCGGGGCTGCCCATGACGCCATTGACTATGCAAAGAGTCAGGTTGAGATAGAACTTAACGGCGTTGGCGACAATCCTGTCTTCTTCCCTGAGCACAAGCTGACCATTACTGGCGCCAACTTCCAAGGCTCGCCGGTGTCCCTCCCCATGGACATGGCAGGGGCGGCCATCACTATGGTGTGCGTTTTGTCGGAGCGTAGGCTCAATCGCCTGACCAATCCTGCCCTGAGCGTGGGGTTGCCTGCCTTCTTAACCACAGGCGCTGGTATGTTTTCTGGCATGATGCTCAGTCAGTACACGGCTGACAGCCTCATTGTAGAGCAGAGGATGCTATCGGCGCCTGCCAGCATTGGCTCTATCCCTGCCGCAGCCGACCAGGAGGACTTTGTTTCTATGGGTATGAACACCGCCATCAAGACCGGACAGATTATAGAGAACGCCTACGGGGTGCTGGGCATTGAGTTTATGGCAGCCGCCCAAGCATTGGATTTCCGCGATTTCACCCCCGGACGGGGCGTGGCAGCGGCCAAGGCAGTCATCCGCAAATATGTGGAGCACCTGGAGGAGGATCGGCCGCTGTATACCGATCATAACAAGATGAAAGAGCTGGTTAAGTCAGGGGAGATTCTGGACGAGGTCGAAAAGGTGGTGGGTAGTTTGGGATAGTTTATTCCTTATGAATATGGCCCTGGCGGAGTGCCTCCGGTAGAGACCTTATAGAGAGCTTTGCGATCGAAGGGAGCTAAGTTCTGTTCCAGCATCTGAGAGTTGGATCTGCCAATCATTTTCCCCCATTGTCTCAGACAGTAAGCACTTATTACTCAAGTCACATTATGGTTTGCACATTGGTATCTCAAGTGTCATTGCGAGGCTTGTCCCGAGCGCAAGCGAGGGAACTGGCCGAAGCAATCTCATAGTCTAAACCCCTCATTCAGAGGTTTGGATTGCTTCGCTGCGCTCGCAATGACATGTAAACTATTTTAGTGCCACCAGTAGTAAAAACCAAAGGATGATAGCCACTAAGAAGGAAAAGAGCAAGAGGATAAACATCACCATCTTTAGGCCCTTGGAGAGGAGAATCCTTCCCCTGATGGCAGATTATCTCCCCTCCTGGGTAAAGCCCGATTATCTCACTGCGGTGGCGATGATAGGGGCCCTCTTAACCGGGTTCAGCTACTGGTTCTGTCATTGGGGGAGGGGCTTTCTCTGGCTGGCCAATTTGGGGCTTCTCATCCACTGGTGGGGGGACAGCCTGGATGGAACCCTGGCCAGGGTGAGGAAGATTGAGAGGGAGAAGTATGGCTTCTTCGTTGACCACCTCTGCGATGCCCTCTCTGTCCTCATTATCTGTGCAGGTTTGGGAGCCTCACCCTATATGCATTTAAGCATTGCCCTTCTTCTGGTCATCTCCTATTTTCTCTTAATGATCCTTGTCTACCTGCTCACCTATGTGCGCGGGATCTTTAAGATCTCCTTCGGAGGGGCAGGTCCCACCGAGGTGAGGGCACTCATATTCATCCTTAATGCCCTCCTCTATTTCTTCCATCATCCTCTCATTGAATTTCGTTGGTGGGGTCTCTACTTTATGGACCTCCTGGGGGGAATTGCCATCCTTATCTTATTCCTTGTCTTTTTGGTCGATACCAGCAAAAACCTGATCTACCTGGATAAGATGGATAGACCTAACGAAGCTTCGCCCCCCGACCCGGGCGGGCGACCCTCCCTGCAATAGATAGCGAAGCTTCGACTGTAAAATGAAGAATGTAGAATTAAGAATTAAAGAAAGCATTGACTGTCGGAGAGCCAGATAAGGGAGCTTGTGCTTCAACTCCATGGTTACTGTTCTCTTCCTTCCATAGGGCATCTATTTCTTAACCCACTCTTGATGGCTCTGAAAACTTGACATAGAATTTAAGATCTTGTCTTATGAAGACTGCTAAATGAAACTTAGGGATATAGGCGAATTCGGCCTTATTGACCTGATAAAGAGGGGACTACCTTCTCAGGGGGAGAAGGTCCTGGTAGGGATAGGGGATGATACGGCGGTGATAAGGGGGGAGGGAGGCAACTGCCTCCTTTTTACCTGTGATGCTCTGGTTGCAGGGGTTCATTTTGACCTGAGCTATACCCCCTATAGGGAGCTTGGTTGGAAGGCTATGGCTGCCAATTTATCGGATATTGCCTCTATGGGAGGAATCCCCGGGTATGCCCTTGTCTCCCTCTGCCTTCCTTCCTCAACAGCTCCCACTGAGGTGGAAGAGCTCTACCGGGGAATGAGGGAGTTGAGCGAGAGGTTGGGGGTAAGGATAGTGGGGGGGGATACAGTCTCCTCCCCAGTTTTAATGATCTCCCTGGCTCTGATCGGAGAGGTGAGAAAAGAGCATCTGGTTACCCGCTCTGGCGCCAAGCCAGGAGATAGCCTCCTGGTTACCGGAACCTTAGGTGGCTCAGAGGTGGGATTGGAACTGCTCAAGGGGAAGAGATCCCTCCCAAAAGGAATGGAAGAGATTGTCCGCAGACATCTTGCCCCAATGCCCAGGTTAAAGGAGGCCAGGATTCTGGTGGAAAATCTGAAGCCGAGTGCGATGATCGACATAAGCGATGGACTGGCCTTGGATCTCTCCCATCTGGCTGCCGAAAGCGGAGTGGGAGCAGAGATTTGGAAGGAGAGGATACCACTCCACCCTCAGGCCGAGGAGGCAGCCAGGTTTTTAGGGAAATCACCCTATGATTTTGCCCTCTACGGCGGAGAGGACTACGAGCTCCTCTTTACCCTCTCACCTGACCAGGTGCAAAAGGCTAAGGAACTTCTTCGGGAAACCGGCCTCACCCTAATCGGCCAGATCCTTCCAGCAGAAGAAGGGTTAGTAATCTCAGAAGAAGGTCGAAGATCACCTTTGGTAGTCAGAGGTTACAACCACTTCTCCAAATGATGGCTTCCAGAAGAGGGAGATGGGTATTTATTTCCCTGGGGCTTATCCTCATACTTGTAGGGATAATCTACCAGAAAAGCATCAGGAGAAAACCGAAAATAGCTTCCCATAGGCCAGAGCTTCAATTCTCTGCCGAGAAGATAGAGATGAGGATTAGCAGAAAGGATGTAGAAGTAAAGGGCTATTACTATTTCAGAAACAATTCTTCTCAGAAAACCATCCATAAACTTCTCATCTATCCTTTTCCAGTTGACAGCACTCACAATTTCCCTTATATTATCAGTGTCTATTATCCCTCGAGCGGGAAAAAGATCCCCTATGGACCAAAAGCACCTGTAAAATCAATCTACTTCCCTGTTGACCTTCCACCAGGCTCCATTACTGCTGTAGCTGTGGAATACCGGCAGTCTATTCAGGCCAATAACTCCAAATATATCCTCCATACGACAAAATATTGGGGCCACCCCTTGGAAAGTGCAGAGTTTCTTATCTGGGTTCCCAAAGAGTTCCAAAATGTGAAACTCTCTTATCAGCCCACGAAGGTGGAGACATTGCAATCTCAGATCAAGTTCACTATCGAGAAACGAGACTTCTTTCCTCACAAGGACTTGGAGATAGATTGGAGGTAGCTAGCCTTCAAGGGAATAGCGTAGGAGCGCTACAGTAGCTTTGGATATCCAATAGTGGAGCGGTCAGATCCCCCGATCTGACCGGGGCAGAAAAGGGATTTTGCCATCTCGCTTTGGCATAGAATCCGAATTGTCTACGTTCCATAAAGCTCGCAGCGGTTATGGAGTGCGTCAACTCCTGTTGACGCACATTCTGTGACAGGGGTCACAGCACTCCAAAGATATGATGCTACGAAATTTGAAATTAGCTAAATTCAAGGCATTTTTGAAAGGAGGGTAATATGAGAAGGGTTATTCTCGGCTTAACGGTGCTCTTCCTTTTTGGCTCCTCCTCAGTCTTTTCCAATCCATATCCAGTCCCACAACCAACCCTGATCAATGAGGTTCAGACCTCACCTGATTCCTTGGAAGGCATAGAATTGCATTGGGCACCTGGACCATTTGGCGAGGATTTGGATATGGGAAGCTGGTTTGTTATTACCTCTGCGGGAACGGCATATATAAATCAGGGTGTAATCCTCCCTGATAGTGGATATGTGGTGGTAAATTCCGAAAACACCACTGGAGGGTTCTCCCTGAATGACTCCTTTGAAACCATCAAAATTTGTCCCCCAGATGAGAACTTCCCTCCAGATTGGATCTCCATATTCTTCCCCCCAGAAGGAAGGAGTACAACCCTTTGTAATGAAATTGTCCCTGATCCGAATGATCCGAGACTCTTTGATCAGGTCATTTACTTTTACTGGGATAGTTCACCTACCTTAGGCTATAAAAACGATGACCAGCATTCCTGGGGCATCATAGCAGGAGGGATGTGGGATAGGGTCAATCAACCTATCTCCGGAGCCCTGATCAAGGCCTTCTTCAGGAACCATGGATGGATTGAGCCAAATTCTGCATATAGCAATTCAGATGGGTTGTTTCAATTTGATAACCTCATCCCCGGTCCCTATATAGTTGTTGCTCAGATAGATAACCTCTCTGACACTCTTTGGGTTGATCTCTTCAGCGATGAAACTATAGAAGTGAATTTTACTTTTCCTCAATATCTACCTAAAAGGTTACTCCTATTTCCAAATTATCCCAATCCCTTCAATTCATCCACGCAGATAAGATATTTTTTGCTAAAGAGCGGCTGGGTTAGGTTGACCATCTACAACACCTTAGGCCAAAAGGTGGCTACCCTCCTTGATGGATTTCAAGAGGCAGGTTACAAATCCCTCGGTTGGCAGC
The DNA here is from genome assembly GCA_030670005.1 of Candidatus Zixiibacteriota bacterium. Taxonomy (GTDB): domain Bacteria; phylum SM23-81; class DAOVCL01; order DAOVCL01; family DAOVCL01; genus DAOVCL01. The sequence continues at coordinate 6,036 of DAOVCL010000067.1, forward strand.
CAAAAGGGCCTCCCTTCAGGTGTCTACTTTTACCGAATTGAAGCCCAAGGGGAAGAGGTAACCAAAAGGATGATCTTGTTGCAGTAATTTGACCTGTCAAACAAAGGCTGGTCTCTTACAACCGCCGAAGGGAACCCTTCGGCGGTTTTTTCTTGGAGCTGGATCTTTGCTTCCAGCTCTGCTATCTCCCCTTTCTTTTCCTCAGTTCATATAGCAATATCCAAAAAGTAGAGGAGAGGCCAGAGAAAAGGGTTGACATTTGGACAGTTATTTGGTTATTTTGGATGATGGCTCAATCTCCTCTCCCCAGAGGGGGAGGTAACCACCAGGTTATTCCCCTCCCTTATCCCCATATCCTGGTTCAGTCCAAGAAGAAGTTGCACGGCTGGTGGGAGGGGAAGAGGGAGTGCACATCTGAGAGGCTCCTTGTCAATCCATATAACGGCTGTTCCATAAACTGCTTCTTCTGTTATGTTCATGCCCTGCCTGGATACTTCAGGCTCTTCCGGGAGAGAGGGATCATCACCGTCTGCAAGGACTTTGATAAAGAAGTGGGCCGGCAGTTGGACTCCCTGAGGGTGGCCAGTTGTGGTTACCTCTCCCCGGTAACCGATCCCTTCCAGGGGATCGATGAGAGGTACTCCCTTTCCCTGAAGATAATCAGGGAGTTCGTGAGGAGGAATATACCGATTGAGTTCATCACCAAGGCTCCCATACCTAAGGAGGCTATAGAGCTTCTGCGCAGCCAGAAACACTCCTTTGGTCAGGTCTCCATCCTTACCCTTGATGAGGGGCTGAGGCAAAACCTGATGGAGGAAGGGGCAACCACCGGGGAGCTCTTTGATAATCTCACAAGATTGGCGAGGGCTGGCCTCCACTCCGTCTGTAGGATTGATCCCATCATCCCCTTTCTCACCGATAATGATAGGGAATTGGCCGAGCTGGTGCGCAGGGCAGTTGGCTCCGGGGCCAACCATATAGTGGCCAGCATATTGGACATACCTCTGAGTATGGCCAAGGGGATGTGGCAGAGGTTTTCATCCTTGGGGATAGAATATGACCTGAGGAAGCTCTACCAGGAGAGGATGGGCAATTCACTCCATGCTCAAATTGACTATCGGAAGAGGGTGTTTGACAGGCTGAGGGAAGTCTGTGAGAGGCTTGGGGTTACCTTTGCCCTCTGTATGGAATATGAGCTAAGGGAGGGGCGCCCGATAGGGCTAAACAGGGTGTTTATGAGTTCAACCAACTGCGAGGGGATAGATATTCCCATCTATGTGAAAAGGGATGGGCTCTTCCAGCCAGCGGGGGGATGCAATGGGGCCTGTTTGACCTGTAAGAGTCCCATCTGTGGGATAGGGGAGCTGGCTATGGGGAGGGAGGAGAACCATCGCCAGAGCTTTACCTTACAGGACTACAGGAGATGGAGCCAGAGGATAGAGGCCCCGGAGTTGATCTGAAGCTCACCCCTCAAGGGGCGATAGCTATCCAGGAGAGGCTAAGGGAGAGGGTCTCCCTTCAGTGGGGAAGCAGAACCATAAGGAGGATAGCCGGAGCCGATGCCTCCTATTACCAGAAGTGGATATTTGGGGCTGTGGCCGTGTTAAGCTACCCGGAGCTAAAGAAGGTGGAGGAGGCGGGGGCGGTGAGGAGGATAGACTTTCCCTATATCCCTGGCCTTTTGGCCTTCAGGGAGGGGCCGGTGATCAGGGAAGCCTTCGGGAAGCTCTCCACTGGAGTTGACATAATGCTATTGGATGGTCAGGGGATTGCCCATCCCAGAGGGGTGGGCCTGGCCACCCATCTGGGGGTAGAGCTTGATCTCCCTACCATCGGCTGTGCCAAGTCGCGGCTTTGGGGGAAGGGAGAACTTCCTCCCAAAAGGAGGGGTGAGTACTCTCCCCTCTTAAAGGGGGATAGGGTGATCGGGGCCATTCTGAGGACAAAGGATGGGGTGAGACCCCTCTGGGTCTCCCCCGGATATAGGGTGAGTTTAGAGGTGGCCATTGAGGTGGTTCTCTCTTCGGCCAGGGGGTATAGGATACCCGAGCCATTGAGATCTGCCCACCTAGCGGCCAATAGGTTGAGAGAAGGATTTCGTGGATGAGGTCAAACAAAAGGGAGGAGGGGAAGTGTTATGGAAATCAAATTCCCAGAATGCCTAAAATGCTCAAAGGGTGTCTTGGTGCCTCTCTCCGATTATGGGAGGGATGGTGCATCCATACGGTATAAGGCTTGGGTCTGTACCAATCCTGACTGTGGCTTCAACCTTAGGATAGACAATGGTGAGATAAGTTTAGGGAAGACAATAGGACAATCTTACAAGTAAGAAAGAGATGGCCTCATCCACGAGACCCAAAATGAGTAGGAAGATATTTCAGAATATATGGACCAAAGTGGGGGCAATCCTTCTGGCCTTACTGGTCTGGTTTCATGTGGCCACCGATAAGATCTACGAGGTCAACTACCAAATCCCCTTGACTGTTGAGCATCTTCCTCCTGACCTGACCCTGGTCGAGCCCCCACCCCCAAAGGTTAAGATTAAGATAAGGGCTAAGGGGAAAACCCTTATCGGCTTTTATTTCAAAAAGTTAAGGATAACCGCTGACTTAGATTATGCCAAACCGGGGAGATTGGAATACAAGCTCTCCCCCAAGGATGTGAAGACCTCCTCTGGTGAGCTCTCTGGGGTGGTGGAGATTCTCTCCCCTCGTAGTCTTAAGCTAAGGGTAGACAGGTATATAAGCAAGAAGGTGAAGGTGATCTCTCAGGTGGAGGCGAAGCCCGCCTCTGGTTACATCCAGATCGGGGAGATAACCCTCACCCCTTCTCAGGTGGTGATAAGTGGCCCTTCCCGGGAGGTGAAGAGGATAACCTCGGTGGAGACGGAGAGATTGGAACTCTTAGAGGTGAAGACCCCTATAAGCCTGGTGGTAAAGGTTGTATCCCCTCTTTCCAGTCTGGAGGTTCTTCCCCCATTGGTAAGCATCTTCGCTGATATCCAGCGGGAGATAACTCGCCAGATAAATGGGGTTTCGGTGGAGTTGACCCATTCCCCCTCAGGTAAGAGGCTGGAACCAACCAAGGTTGACCTCACCGTAGTTGGGGGGGAAAGGTTTATCGAGGGGGTGAGGAAGGAGGATATCAAGGCAACCGTGGACTATAGACAGATCTGGATAAAGGGCAGGGAGAACCTAACAGCTAAGATCATCCTTCCCCCGGAGGTAAGGCT
>DAOVCL010000177.1 GCA_030670005.1 Candidatus Zixiibacteriota bacterium
TGCGGCTCTCGGGGAAGAGGAAGGGTTCCCTGGTCCGCATTCTCTCCGCTCCAGGCCTCTGGCTTCAGAAAATAACCACTAAGGAGCCCACCCCCGAGCAGTTAGAGGTGGCCATAGTGGCCTTAAAGGAATCCCTATACATCCCTATAACTGATGATTGAGAGGATAAAAGAACTAAAGAAGAGGGCAGAGGAACTGGAGAATCTCCTCTCTGACCCCCAAACCCTAAGGGACCAAACCAGGTATCGCAAGCTGGCCAAGGAACACGGGGAGATGGAAAAGATCCTCAGGGTTGGAAGGCAGTATGAGGAAATGCTCAAGCTTGTTAAAGATGATCAGGCCGTCCTGGAGACCTCCACTGATGAGGAACTCATTCAACTGGCTAAGCAGGAACTTGAGGAGTTGAGCCCTCAAATGGACGCCCTGGAGAATAAGCTAAGGGAACTCTTAACCCCTGCCGACCCATTGGATAAAAGGGATATAATAATGGAGATTAGAGCAGGTGTTGGGGGAGAGGAGGCCGGACTCTTCACCGCGGATCTCTACAAGATGTACCACAAATATGCGGAAAGGTTGGGCTGGAAGGTAGAGGTTATGAACACAAGCACCTCGGCGATGGGCGGGTTTAAGGAGATAATATTCTCCATTGAAGGGGATGGGGTCTATGGACAGTTGAAGTTTGAAAGCGGTGTGCATCGGGTGCAGAGGGTCCCGCTTACAGAGTCAGGGGGAAGGGTGCATACCTCGGCGGCATCTGTTGTGGTTCTACCGGAAGCCGAGGAAGTTGAGGTGGAAATAAAGCCTGAGGACTTGAAGATCGATGTTTACCGCTCCTCAGGGCCGGGGGGCCAGAGCGTAAACACCACAGACTCCGCAGTAAGGATAACCTATTTACCCAGCGGACTTGTCGTCACCTGTCAGGATGAGAAGTCCCAACACAAGAACAGGGCCAAGGCATTAAGGGTTCTCCGGGCCAGGCTCTTAGATATGAAGCAAAGGGAACGGCAGGAAGATATATCCCAGAAGAGAAAGTTACAGGTGGGAACAGGCGATAGATCGGCCAAGATAAGGACCTACAACTTTCCCCAGAGTCGGGTGACCGATCACCGCATAGGCCTTACCTGGCACAGGCTGGAGGAGATCCTGGCTGGCGATTTGGAGGAGATCACCGACACCTTGAAGAGAGCCGATCTAAAGGAGAAGCTCAAATATGGCCGAAGCGGAGGATAAGAAGAGAGAAATAGCCCCTACACCGATGAGCCCCCAGGTCAGGTTTATGTTGGGTTTCTACCTACTGGCCTTGATGGTTGCTCTCCTCTACCTATTGATCACCACCTGGCCGGAAAAGGAGGGACTGCAGGCCTATCCCTATGCGGATTAGTCCTTGGTAAAGAGGGTAGGATCTTACTTCTGGTCTCCTTCGCTGGGGCCTTGGGTCCTGTATTCACGGGGCTACATCCTTTATCTACTTCTGCGGCAAGGGCCAACTGCTCAAATCTTGGGGATGGTGGTATATATTTCGGCCCTTCATAGGGGGCCAGCTTAGCGGCCAAGTTCTATGCTGCCCTGAGGGGCTCCATCTTAACTGCGAGGATAACCCCTCAGGATGTGAATTTATTTGGCATAGCTGCCATTGCCGGATTGAGTGGGATATTCTCCAAACAGGCGGTGGAGAAACTCCGTCAGATCTTTGATGTCCTTTTGGCTAAGCTCTCCGAGTCAGAGGAGAGCTTAGGGGGGCAGATACCTGATCTGACCGTATAGAACACGAATGACACGAATAAACGAATAGGTAAATTTACCACGGAACTACAAAGTTTACCACAGAAATTCACGGAAAAACACGGAAAAAAAGCTAAGAATTAAAAATGAGGTTTGTGCTGGTCATTCGTGATCCCTGTTTTTCTGTGCCAGTCCGTGGTTGTCCGTGGTGAATTATTGTAAAGATATGTATCCTCCAAACATCTACAATAGATTAGCAGTCAATTCCCCTCTAAGGATTCACCTCTTTGATATGCTTCAAGGGAAGCAGGAGTATGAGAGTCGAGTTATAGGAATGGGCGCTGACGGGATCCGTGTAGCAGTCCCCAAAGAGGGGGGGAGACTTGTTCCCATATCAGTGGGCAGCCTCCTAACGGCCAGTTTTACTCGGGATGATGCCCTCTATCTCTTCGATTCAGAGGTCATCGGATACCAGAAGGAACCAACTCCCTTTCTTCTCCTCTCCAGTCGGAAGTTGTTGGTCAGAAGGATACAACGCAGAGATCACTTCCGCTTAAAGACAAGCATCCTGGTGAAATGTAGATCATTGAGGAACCCTGAAAGAGAGGGGATAAAATGGACGAGGGATATAAGTGGCCAAGGGGGATTCCTCTTGGACTTCTCCCCCGATGAAGTGAAGGTGGGAGAGCGGCTTCAGCTAAGTATATTCCTCTCCCCAGATCGAGATCCCCTCACCCTGACCGGAGAGGTCAGCAGGTTAGCCGAGCTGAGAGGCAACCGCTATGGGGCAGGGGTGAAGTTCCTCTCCTTGGACGAGAAGGGCCAGGATGCCCTGGTCAGATCTCTCTATGAGATAGATCAGATCCAGAGGGGTATGCACCCTGATGCCTTGATCGGGGAGAGCCCCAAGATGAGGGAGCTCTATGAGCTCATCAACAATGCGGCGAAAAGCGAAAGCACAGTGATGATCCAGGGGGAAAGCGGAACCGGAAAGGAGCTTGTGGCCAGGGCCATCCACTATTCCAGCCCCAGGAGCGGCTATCCCTTCATTCCCGTAAACTGTGGTTCTATCGTGGAAACCCTCTTGGAATCGGAGCTATTTGGCCATAAAAAGGGGGCATTTACCGGGGCAGTAGCTGATCATCATGGTATATTCAAGTCTGCAGAGGGGGGAACCGTATTCTTAGATGAAGTGGTGGAGATAAAGCCAGCCCTTCAGGTAAAGCTCCTCCGCTCTCTCCAGGAGAGAGAGATAAGGCCGGTGGGGAGCAGCAAAAAGGAGAAGATCGATGTGAGGATTGTGGCTGCCACCAATCGGAATATAGAAAGGGCCGTGCTGGATGGTACCCTGAGAGAGGATTTCTTCTATAGACTCTATGTTATTCCCATTATTGTTCCTCCCTTGCGGGAACATAAGGAAGACATTCCCCTCCTGGTTGACCACTTCATCAGGATCTTGAGCCATCGAGCGAAGAGGCAAGTGGCTGGAATAACGCCTCAGGCCTTGGAGCTTCTCCTGGCCTATAACTGGCCCGGTAATGTGAGGGAACTGGAGAATACCATAGAGCGAGTAATGGCCTTGGGTAAGGGAGAATTGATAGGGGTGGAGGATCTTCCTCGTCAGATAACTAAGGCCAAGGGGGGGGCAGTTTCGGTTCCCAACCTTCCCACCCTCAAGGAGAGCGAGAGGGATCTGATAAGAAAGACATTAGAATATGTAAAGGGAAACAAGTCCAGGGCAGCAAGAATATTGGATATAGACAGGAAAACCCTCTACCGAAAGATAAAGGAATATGGCCTTGCCGATTCCCCCTGATCTGAAATTCCAGGGACATGAATGAATAGATCAGGGTAAAATCCTCTCTGTACTACAATTTTGCAAGCTCTTTTTTTGACAAACTTTTTTAACCGCAAAGCTCGCAAAGTAGGCGCAGAGAAGGCAAAGGTTTGAATGTAAATTGCGGTATATACCAGGTGAAAGCCTGAAGCCGCAAGTATCTTTTTTACTATCAGTGAAATCCGTGTAATCTGTGGCCTTTGTTTGGTTGCGGCTTTGCTGCGAATGAATAGTTA
>DAOVCL010000092.1 GCA_030670005.1 Candidatus Zixiibacteriota bacterium
AGTCCGTGGTTGTATGTGGTTGGCTATTAAAAGAGAATCAGATCCTCTCAAAAAACCCTTGACAGAGGGAGGGGGGTTTGATAATATCCTCTTAATTGAGAGATGAGGAAAAGACGGTTTGGTTTCTACGTTCTCTTGGGAGGGATTATCCTTTGGGGGGATCAGGGGGCATTTTGTCTCCATAACCTTTTGTTAGACGGCCAGAAGGTGGATACGGTCTCGGTTGGCCAGCCATTTCTCCTATCCTTTGATTTGGAGAGGATGGGCGGCCAGGCAGGAGCAGAGATCTGGATGGATTTAGATGGGGACCGACACATAGAGCCGGGAAGGGATTTCTTGATAACATCAGGCGAGGGGATGTTTAAAGATGGTGGGCCAGATGATCAGGATAGCTTACAAGATGGCTCCTTTAGGCGGATGATAAGGGGAAACTGGCCTCTTCCCGGAGGTTTTATCCTCAGGGCCTGGGATGATGGGATGAGCGATTCAGCATATCTTCTCCAGATCCCAGTTAGCTCCGGGTATTCGATTTCTGGTATGGTGGCTAACCCCGTGGAGAAGGAGAGGTTGGTTGTCTATGCCTCCCTGGGAATGGGAACTCCTCCAGCCGAAGAGGTTGCCTATGCAGCCTTCACTGACCAAAACGGGGATTACAGGATATGGGTTCCGGAGAACCTGGGGGTGCAAAATTGGCTGGTGGGAAGCTTGGATATTATAGGGGTAGCCCCGGGATATATTTCTCCTGTTCCCCTTTCGGTTTTGGTTGATGGGGAGATCACCGGTGTGAATCTTGCTTACCAGGAGGCCACGGCCTGGGTCCAGGGGAGGGTAATGGCCCAGGATGGAGAGGGGATCTCCGGGGTGAAGGTGGATGCCGAAGAGGAGGATGGGGGATTGAATCCATCGGTGATCAGTGATTCCCTGGGAGACTACCTGCTGGGTATCAAAGATGGAAGATGGACAATCGGTCTTGATGCAGATGACCTCATCCCAGACTATCTGGTCACTGAATCCCGTAAGATCAGGGTTGGCCAGGGCGATACCATCCTGTTGGATATTGTCTGTTTTAAGGCCAACGGGGTCATCTCCGGCACAGTTTACACTAACCAGGTAAAGCCATCAGGGATGGAAATTGAGGGGTGGTGTGACTTTGGCTGGACAACCACCCGCACCGACACGGTAGGGGCTTATGCCCTACAGGTAGCCGATTCGGTCGGTGATTTTAGTTTAAGGGTAGAACCCCCTGAGGGCTTTTATGTAGAAGAGGGGCAGATGGATGGGGTCTTGGCGGGAGAGGAAAGGGCAAATTTTCATATCCTTCGAGCAGGGGCCTTTCTCCAGGGGTCGGTCTACGGCCAGAAAGGGAAGGGGATTCCCAGGGCCAGGGTCTCTGCCTGGGGGAAGAACGGCTCTTTTAGCACCCAGACAGACCATAGGGGATACTACAGGATATACGCACCTTCTGGCACTTATACCCTTCAGGTCCAAAAGGATGGTTATCATACCGGAATCCGGCAGGATGTGGTGATAGAGAGGTCAGTTCTCACCAATGATTTCCTGCTGAACCGCCTTCCCGGTATGATATTTGGGCATATCTATGGCTCTGATGGTTCCCCCCTTCGGTCAGCATGGATCACCGCGGTTGATTCCCTTTCAGAGGACAACTTTTCCGTTAGTACGGACTGGAGTGGTTTCTATAGGCTCAGCACCCCTTATGCCACCCTCTCACTCACTGCTACTGCCTCTGGATATGAAGAGCAGAGGGAAGTAGGGATAACCCTCAATCCCTCCCATCCGGATAGGGAGGTTAACTTCTACCTTCTGGCTTCAGGGGAAACCAAGAGAGCGGGGAAGCTGCTTCCTCCTCTCCTCTTTCCTAATCCCTTTAGTCAGGAGACGCTTATCCGGTTTTTTCTGAAGGGGAGGGGAGAGAGGGAGGTCAGAGTGGGGATCTACAACCCAGGAGGGGAGAGGGTCAAACTCCTTTTTAACGGCAAACTTCCCGCTGGGCCTTATCAGTTTGCCTGGAGGGGAAGGGATGAGGAGAGGGAAAAAGCCAAAAGTGGCCTATACTTTCTCAGGTTAGATGTAGGGGGTGAGAGATCAGTAAAAAAAATGTTCCTTATCCGCTGATTTTCCTTGACAAAAATATAGGGGATAAAGTATAGTAGAGTCAATTGCTAAAGAACAGGTGGATTTATGGCAATCAGTTTGAGAAAAAAATCGATTATCGGATTGGACATAGGTGCCTATTCCCTCAAGCTGGCTGAGGTCTCAGGCACGAGGGAGAAGTTAACTCTCTCCAAATGGGGAATGAGGGAGCTCCCTCCCGAGGCCATAGTGGCGGGGGAGTTCAGGGACAGGGACCTCGTCCTTTTGCAGCTTCAGAACTTAATTGATCAGTGCAATGTGAAGACAAAGGATGTGGTCTTCTCCATATCCGGCCATGGGGTGATCACCGACAGGCTGATAATGGATTACAAGAGCGGTGAGGAGGCCGAGCAGTCCATCCTCTTTGAGGCTGAGCAGAGGAGCCCGTTTGACACCGAGGATGTAACCCTTGACTATAACATTGTCTGGGTGGAGGAGGACAAGAGCAAGATGGTGGTGGTGATAGTGGCTGCCCGCAACGAGATATTGAACAGCTATCTTGAGCTCTTAGGGGATGCGGGTCTCAATCCGGTGATCATAGATGTGGATGCCTTTGCCCTCCTCAATGCCTACGAGGTGAACTATCAGATAGATGTTGATCGCATATTGGCCTTAGTGAATATCGGGTTTGACAGCACAAATATAACCTTTATCAAGGATGGGGTCTACCATTCTATGAGGGATCTGGCCTCTGGGGGGAGGATGTTCTTTGAGTCTATTGGCAAGGAGCTAAATCTCAACCCCGACCTCACCGAGAAGGTGCTACGGGGGGAAGGGGTGGAGACGGTAGATCCCGATATGTTGAAGGCTATCATTGCCAGCACAGGCGATGAGCTGGCAGTTGATATAGAGGTGGCCTTCTCCTACTTCGAATCCGCTTCCAAAGCAGAGGCTATCGATTGGATAGTCTTGAGCGGAGGGGGTTCACTCATTCCCTTCCTCCCAGAATACCTCCAGGAGAAGCTTTCCATACCGGTGGAGATTTTTAACCCCTTGAGAAACATAAAGTTCGATGCTGCCCAGTTTCCTGGTCTGCAAGCGGAAAAGATGGCCCCATTGATGGCCGTGCCCATAGGATTGGCCTGTAGAAAGGTCCTATAAGATGATAAAGATAAACCTTTTGCCCAGGGGGTTGAGGGAAGAGGGGAAGGGGTTAAGCAGGGGAACAGTTTATCTTATCGTTGCTTGTGTGGGGGTGATCCTGATTCTTTTTGGCCTCCTTCAATACGAGAAATTCAAGCTGAGAAAGGTCAAAGCGGATATAGCTACAGCTCAGAGAGAGACCCGAAGGCTTGCTTCCCAGATAAAAGTGGTAGAAAATCTGGAGAAGCTAAAGGCTGAGGTAGAGCAGAGAATGGGTGCTATAGATAAGCTCGATAAGAATAGGGCCTTCTGGACAAATCTTTTGGAGAAACTTAGTGTGGCAATTCCGGAGAACCTCTGGCTGACCTCCTTCAAGGAGTCAGATGGGGGCGATACCCCTCAGGTTATCATTGAAGGGGAGAGCTATTCCCTCAACAATTTAGCTACCCTTATGCTCAGATTAAACCGCACCTCTTTCTTTGATAATGTTGAGCTGAACTGGGTAAAACAGGTCCAGGAGGAGAAGAGGAAGACCTTCTCTTTTCAGGTTGCCTGCAACATGAGAGAGTGGAAACCCATCACCCCTCAGCCTAAAGCAGAAAAGAAGGGCAAGGGATAAGGCTATGGATCTAAGAGACCCGAGGAACCAGAAGATAGTTATTGTCATAATCATTATGTTGGGCGTTGTTTATCTATGGTATACCCAACTTTTTAAGCCGACCCAACGGGAGATAGGGGAGAAGAAGCTCCAATATCAGGTTATTTCTTCGAAACTGGAAACGGTAAAGCGTAAGGCTGAGAGCTTAGAGAGGCTGAAAGGAGACTATCAGAGGCTATTAACCCAATACAGGACGGTTAAACTTCTTCTTCCACTTCATAAACAGACTCCGGCCCTGCTGCGGAGACTCCATCGGGCTGCTGGTCAGGCTGAAGTTTACATTTCCGAGATGATCCCTCAGGCTCCCGTCCAGATCGACTTCTATGCGGCCAATCCATACTTAGTGAAGCTAAAAGGGGGATTTCATAGGCTGGGGAAATTCTTGACCTATGTGGCAAATTTTCCATTTATCGTCAACCTTTCTGAGGTGAAGATAGAAACCTTAGAGGAGGAAGAAAGCCCTAACACGATAGAGGCCGAGCTAAAACTTACTACCTACAACCTTTCCCCGGGGGAAAAGGAGATCGGCGAGGGAGGAGGGGAGAGACCTAAGGGAGGGATCTTGCAGAAACTAAAGCTGAGGAGGAAGGAGTTAGAATCGGGGTCAAGCGGCCAGAAGGGAGGGAAGAGATGAGAAAGGCGCTCTTTTTTGGATTCCTGGCTCCCTTTCTCTTTTTGGTTACAGTTTGGGGCTCTCCGTCCTCCATTGTTAAGGACATTCAAATAGAGTGGAGCCAGAAGGAAGTTCTCCTCACCATCTTCTGTCAAGGGGAGATGAGCTACCAGATATGGGAGATGAGGAATCCGCCCCGGGTAGTTATTGACTTTGAGGATGCCAAGCACGCCCTGTCCCGGTTGAACTACCATCAACTTCCCCCCTGTGGCATAAAGGCGATTAGGACGAGTCAGTTTAGGCTCGACCCTCTTAGGGTGAGGGTGGTATTGGATCTTGAAAGGAAGGTTTCCTACCGGGTGGTGGATAACGGTAAAAACTTTAAGCTTCTCCTCCCTGGAGTTGATCTTCCTCGGTTTAAAACCTGGCTGGCCAGTCGGGCAGAGCCAAGAGGGAGAAAGATAACATCTGAGGAGAGAGCTGAAGGGAAAAAAGTAATTAAGAAAAAGCTGAAATCAGTTGTTCCGCCTAAGCCGCAGAAGGAGGAACTCCCCTCCTTTACCCCCAGGCGAGCTGTTCATTACTCCAGCGGCGGCCGCAGGGACCCCTTCCAGCCGCTTTGGAGGGAAGGGGAGGTGCAGTTTGGCTCAATTCCCCTACCAGATGTGGAGAGCCTGACCCTGGTGGGAATTTTGGAGGACTCCACTGGATTTCGCGCCCTCTTGGAGGGTCCCAGTGGTTATGGATATATACTGCGAAAAGGTGACCGGGTCAAAAACGGCTATGTGGCTGGGGTTACAAAGGAGAAGATTGTCTTTCAGGTGGTGGAGTATGGGTGGACGAGGACAGTAGTGCTTAGAATGAAGAGAACGAAGAAAAGCGAGGTTGGTTATGAGTAGAAAGATGCTTGCTTTGGCCCTGATCTTTGGCCTGGGGCTGGCTTTGAGTTGCATAGGCAACCTTTATTCCCAGGAGCAAGTTCCTTCCTCAGTGGGGTCGATTAAAAGCCTCAACTTGCAGCATGCTGATATCCATTCGGCGCTCGATTTCCTCTCCAGTTATAGCGGGGTGAACATCGTGGCTGGTCCTACAGTAGAGGGGGAGATTACCCTGCAGATAAGGGATGTGACCTGGCGTCAGGCCTTGAATATTATCACCGAGACGAATGGCTTAGTGGTAGTGGAGGGGGAGAACTACTTAAGGGTCTTACCTCAAAAGGACTTCATTGCCGAGGAGATGGCCAGGGGGAAGTATGAGGCGGATAAGGCCAACCTGGGAAAACTGGAGACAAGGGTCTTCTATATCAGCCATGGCAGGGCCAGGGCCCTCTCCAGAAGCCTTAAAGACCTTACCTCCTCCCGGGGGAAGATAGAGGTGGATGAGAGAACAAACTCCCTCATCATCATGGATCGTCCGGACAACCTGGAGACGATGTCAGCCCTCATAGATAGCCTGGACAGGGAGACCCCTCAGATTCGCATAGAAGCCAAACTCTTAGAGATAGACACCTCCACACTCTGGGAGCTGGGAATTGACTGGTCAGCGATAAGAGGAGGCAGCAACCCCTTAGAGGTTTCCCAAAGTACTGCCGGGGAGGTTACCCAGGCAATTGGAAAGTTCACCTATGGGACCGTGAGAAACAGCTATGACTTAAATGCCGCTATCGCCAGCCTGGCCAGCCAGAACAAAGCGCAAATTCTGGCTCAGCCTTCCATATCCACAATGGACAATCAGACCGCCACCATCCTTATGGGTCAGGAGATTCCCCTGAAGATGTTTGACCAGGCGGGTAATGTGGTCATCAAGATGTATCAGGTGGGCACCAAACTCATCGTTACCCCTCATGTCACCTCCCCCACCAAGATACTTATGCATCTTCGTCCGGAGAGGAGTTCCTATAGCTATGATCCCAATGGGATAATCATCTCCACTCAGAAGGCAGAGACAAATGTGGTTGTCTCAGATGGAGAGACAGTAGTCATTGGCGGTTTGACCAATCAGGAGAAGAAATCGGTTCAGAAGGGGATCCCCATTCTGAAGGACATACCCCTTCTGGGAATGCTCTTCAGGTATACGAAGCACGAAACGGTTACCAACGACCTGGTTATATTCGTTACCCCCCATCTGGTTAAATCTGATGAGGTAGGCCAGAAGTAGCGAAGGTTTGATACTTTTCCTCCAGGGGGAGCCCCTTCAGGCTCCCCCTTTTTTCGCTAAGCTTTCTTGTGCCCCCAAGGCTTCTACCCGACTTCAGTTGAGGATTAAGGGGTTTTAGCCTCCTATTGAGGTGCCAGCCTTTGTTGCCTTGGGGCCGAGGTTTCCTGTCCGGCTTTAGCCCAGGTTTCTATTGGGCTTGTTGTAGGGGTCGGATTCATCCGACCCGCTTCTGAAAGTCTTGTAGGGACAGACCTTCATCTCTGTCTGTCTTTGTTAACTTTTCGCTCCCAGCAATAGATTAAGGCACAGATTCTTTCTAATTCAGCGGGGGTTTGCTGGGATTCGTGCTATTGGTATATTCGTGGAATTCGTGTTCAGGCCTTTACTTATGTGAATAAAAATGAGAAAATTAGAGTTTTTTAAGTTGTCTGGCTCAGGAAATGACTTTATTCTCTTCGACAACCGTAAGGGGATACTTCCCCAGGCTCTCCCCGATTTAGTGAAAAAGATCTGCCGCCGCAGATTCTCCATTGGGGCAGATGGGGTATTGGTTTTAGAGCAATCTCAGACAACCGATTTTGGGATGAGGTATTTCAATGCCGATGGGGGGGAGGTCCCGATCTGTGGAAATGGGGCTATGTGTATTGCCAAGTTCGCTCAACTGTTGGGTATAGTGGGGGAAGAGGCAGTGTTTGAATCCTCTGCTGGGGTGCATAGGGCTAAGATCAGTGGGGACTCGGTTATGGTAAGATTACAAGAGCCATCTGAAGTCAAGCTTGGCTTTCCCCTTGAAATTGGTGAGAAAACAGTGAAGGCCTCTTCGGTAAATACTGGGGTTCCCCATCTGGTACTTATTTTGGGGGATGTAGCCAAGGCGCCCGTCCTCTCTTGGGGAAGGAGATTGAGGCATCATCCCCTCTTTGGCCCAGAGGGGACAAATGTGGACTTCGTGCAGGTATTAGATGAGAAAAAACTGAGGATGAGGACCTATGAGAGGGGGGTAGAAGGGGAGACCTTGGCCTGTGGCACAGGTGCGGCCGCCTCTGCCCTGGTTTCCGGTTGGAAAGGAATGGTTTCCCCTCCAGTGGAGGTGGAGACAAGGGGAGGGAGAATTTTGAAGGTTCATTTTAAGATTTCGGAGGAAAAGGCT
>DAOVCL010000165.1 GCA_030670005.1 Candidatus Zixiibacteriota bacterium
TTCCATTAAACGGTTCCTCCCTCTCTATGTAAACTTGGCCCGACGGGCCAGTAACTTTCTTGAATGAGCCCATTAGTAACAGTTCACGGGGGTCAGGGATCAGTAGCAATGTAAAATGAAGAATGTAAATTAAGAATGAAAGAAACTACTGACTGGGGCAGAATAGGGGTTCTGACGGCTGGAGAATTCCCAATTTCAATTTTCACCTGATTTCCTATTCTCTTCCCCTGGAAGCTGACCCCCAGGATTGCTACTTTTGTTGAGAATTTCTCAACTCTCCTATCTTCTCCATCACTTGCTGGGCGAATACCTGGTAATCCCCTATCTCTGCCCTGAATGGTAAGCCAAAGCTAATCCGCAGCCTCCTTTTGCGGAGGAGGGCCTGACGTAGATGGTCTGAGTTCTGAATAAGGGCAGGGATAACAGGGACCCCGGCCCTGGTGGCGATTAATCCCACCCCGGGCCTGCCCAAGCCAAGCTTTCCCCCCCTCTGTCTCCCTCCCTCCGGGAAGAGCAAAAGGGCATGGCCAGACCGCAGGAGATCTATTGCCCAGCTTATCGCCTCCCTGCTTACCCCTTCCCTCTTCAGGGGAAAGGCATGATAGGCCCTGATCAAAGCGGCGAAGGCCTTCCGACGAAAGAGCTCCTCTTTGGCCCAATAGTATGGTTCCCTCTTGCAGACAGCTCCAATAATGGGTGGATCGGCCAAGGAGATGTGATTGGCAGCGATTATCACTGCCCCCCGATGAGGTATGTTCTCCCTTCCCTTTACCTTGAGGCCAAAGAGGGCCCAAAGCACTAACCTGAGAAAGAGCTGACTCAACCAGTAGTAGGTTTTCATCCCCTCCCTTTTATCAGATCCAAAACGGCCCTAACCTCCTCCTCAATGCTCAGATGGGTGGTGTCTATGAGGATGGCATCATCAGCCTTTCTCAGGGGACTATCCCTTCTCTGGGAATCCAACCTGTCCCTGGCTGCCAGGGAGGAAAGCTGCTCATCCAGGGGAGAGTTGATCCCCTTTGCCCTTAGCTCCTTCATTCTCCTCCTGGCCCTTTCCTGGGGATCGGCATCCAAGTAGATCTTTAAATCGGCCTGAGGGAAGACGACAGTGCCAATATCCCTCCCCTCTACTACTACCCCACCTTTCTCCCCAATCCTCCTCTGCCTACCAACCATTATCCTCCTTACCCGAGGGTGCCGGGAGACGATGGAGACCATTTGGCTTACCTGAGGGGACCTTATCTCCCGGCTTACCTCCTCCCCATCCATAAAAACCCTGAGCCGGCCATCCTCAAAGGAGAGTGTGAGCTGCAGGGAGGATGCTAACTGGCAGAGCCTATCCTCATTCCCTCCATTCACTCCCTGACGGAGCGCCTTCCAGGTTAGAGCCCGATACATAGCCCCGGTGTCCAGATAGGTATAACCCAACCTCTCGGCTACCAGCTTGGCAGTTGTGCTCTTCCCCGAGGCAGATGGGCCATCAATGGCTATTATCAATCCCTTCATCCCTCAGGCCAACTTCCCTCTTTAATCTGCGAATCTCCCCTGAAGTGAGCCTTCTCCACTCACCCTCCTTAAGATCCCCCAGTTTGAGCCCGTTGAAGCCGATCCTCTTCAAACTCAAAACCCTATATCCGATGAGATTAAATATCCGCTTTATCTCCCTCTTCTTCCCCTCTCTCAGGCTGATCTCCACCAGGTCTCCCTCATTGGGCAGATTGGTCAAGCCTATCACCTCTGGCCTGGCATAGGTTCCATCATCCAGCCTTACCCCTGATCTGATCAGCTTCAGCTTCTCCTCCTTTATCCTCCCTTTGATGCCCACTAAGTATCTTTTCTCTACCCCCCAGCGGGGATGAAGGAGCCTATGGGCCAGGTTTCCATCGTTTGTCAGAAGAAGAAGGCCTTGAGAGTCGTAGTCCAACCTCCCCACGGAGAACAGGCCTTTGGGCGCGGCTTTTAGGAGATCAAAGATTGTCGGGCGGCCAAACCGATCAGAGGAGGTAACCAGGAAACCCTTAGGCTTGTTGAGGATGAGATAGATGGATCTAAACTCCCGCCTGACCTCCCTATTGTCCACATAGATCCTCTCCCTTTGAGGATCAACCAACCTCCCCAGGGAAGCTACCCTTTCCTTCCCTACCCTCACCCTCCCCTGGGCAATAAGCATATCGGCCCCTCTCCTGGAGGCTATTCCCATTTGGGAGAGGAACTTGTTCAGCCTTAGCCTGGCCATGGTCTGAGAACTCCTTCCATTTGGGCAGATCGGAGAGCCTCCTTAAGCCAAAATATTGGAGAAAAGCCTTAGAGGTCCCGTAGAGAAGCGGTCTTCCCACCGAATTCTCCCTCCCTTTGATCTGGATGAGACCTCTCTCCAAGAGGGTCTTGAGGACACCATCGGCGCTAACTCCCCTAATAGCCTCAATTTGGGGACGGTTGATTGGCCCTTTGTAGGCGATAATGGCCAGGGTCTCTAAGGCTTGTGGAGAGAGCCTCCTTTTTTTCTCCGCAACTAATCTCTCTATCCAGGGGGCCAGATGGGGAAGGGTATAAAATTGATAACCCCCGGCGATCTCCTGTATGCGGAAGCTCCTTCCCCTATTCTGGTAACTTAGATTTAAATCCCTCACTGCCCTCTGAACCAGGCCGGGCTTGATGCCTCCCACCAGATCCCCCAACTTCTGAGGGGAGAGGGGAGAAGTGGCCACAAAGAGAAGGGCCTCAATCACCTGCTTCAGCTCTTCATCCCTCATCCCGGAAGGGGACAAATGAGTATCTCACCAAAGGGTGTGGCCTGCCTGAGGGTAATCCGCCTCTGCCTGGCCAGCTCCAGGATGGCCACGAAGATGAGGACCAGGGCTATTCTCCTCGGATCCTGGCGCAAGAGATCGGTGAGTCTAATCTCCCTTCCCTCCTCTAAGCTCCTGAGCAAGAGATCCATCTTCTCCCTTAGAGTTGCCTCATCTGGGGAAATGGTGTGGGGGGTGTCTTTGGGAGCTTTATCCAAGGCCTCCTGGAATGCCCTCCAGAGGAGGAAAGGATTTATCTCCCTTAGGGGATCATCTCCAGGTGGAGAGGCTGCCTCACCCCTGGGATAGAAGCGAAATCTCTCACCTTCCATTCCTCTAAGCTGCTCGGCCAGCTCCTTGAACCTCTTATACTCTATGAGCATCTCGGTAAGCTCCTGACGAGGATCAGGTCCCTCGAGATCATTCCCCTGGGGCCGGGGAAGGAGCATCTCCGCCTTTATCCTCAGCAGAGTAGCGGCCATAACCAGGAACTCACCGGCCACCTGTAGGTCCAAAGACCTCATAAACTTGATGTAATTCAGATACTGATCGGTTATCCTGGCTATGGGTATGTCGTATATGTCCACTTCCTCCACCTTTATCAGGTGAAGGAGGAGATCCAAAGGCCCCTGAAAGGAATCGAGCCTTACCTGATAAGATGATTCGCCCATCAGCAGATAACCCCTAACCTCATCGCCTCCCTCACCTCGACCATAGTTGAGGAGGCCACCTCCCTCGCCCTTTTTGCCCCATCCTGGAGGATATCCTCAACCAGAGAGATATCCCTCTCCAGTTCCCTTCTCCTCTTCCTGAAGGGAGCCAGAAAATCGATTAACCTCTCAGCCAGATTTCTTTTGCAGTCCACACAGCCCAGGACTCCACTGCGGCAACCGCTCTCCACCTCAGGGATCTGGGCTGGGTTGAACTTCTGATGGTAGACAAAGATGGTGCAGACTTCGGGGTGGCCAGGATCGTTTCTATAGATTTTCTGGGGGTCGGTTATGGCCGACATCACCTTCTCCCTTATCTGATCTGGGGGATCGGAGAGCAAGATGGTGTTGCCCACAGACTTGCTCATCCTCTTCCCATCTACCCCCGGCAGCCTGGCAAACTTGGTAAGCTTGGCTTGGGGCTCGGGGAAGACCTCCCCGTAAAGGCTATTAAATCTGCGGGCCATCTCCCTGGTCAGCTCAATATGGGGAACTTGATCCTCGCCCACAGGCACCAGGTCTGCCTTATAGATGAGGATATCGGCGGCCTGGAGCACAGGGTAGCCAAGATGGCCAAAGGAGATTCTCCCCTCTAAGTTAAGATCCTTTATCTGCTCCTTAAGGGCAGGGTTCCTCTCCAGCCTGGAGGTGGTAATCAACATAGAGAG
>DAOVCL010000201.1 GCA_030670005.1 Candidatus Zixiibacteriota bacterium
ACGGCCAAGTATCCCCCAACCGCCACATAGAAGATGATGATCAACCCGGAAAAGATAACGCCCCAGAGGTAAGGGATATTCATCAGCACCTCCAGGATGTGGCCCATCCCTTTCAAGATGCTCACATTGTAGATGATCATAAAGAGGAAGATCACCGCAGCCGAAAATATCCTGGCCTCCTTGGCCTTATACCTCTCGGCGACGAAGCCGGGGATGGTCATTGTGCCCAATCTGGTGGTGAACTCCCTCAACCTCCTGCCCAAAACGATCCAGCAGAGGGTGCATCCCAAGAGGACATTTATCGCCCCTATCCAGATGGTGGACATTCCAAACATATATCCAAATCCACCCCCGCCGACGATTAAGACAGAGGAGAAATAGGCCGCTATGAAGGAGAGGGCAGTGACCCAAGGGCCAATATTTCTTCCTCCTAAGTAGAAATCCTCCACCTTCTTCAGCCTCTTTGAGCTAACCCAACCTATGACCACCAGGAAGATCAGATATATGATCAAGACTGCCGAATAGGTCCAGGTCTCTCCCATAGTGCTTTCTCCTTTTTAAAAAGATAAAATTTTACTATTGCTCTATCAATCAGTTTTGATACGTGTAAACCGTCCCCCCTTTTTAAATCTCGCTGTCATTGCGGTGAGCCGTAGCCCCGAATGAAGTGAGGGGGCAGCGAAGCAATCCTATTGTTTTGGCTTAGTAGGGGAGTGTCTCTGGAGATTGCTTCGTCGGGTTCCCTCGCTCACGCTCGGGACAAGCCTCGCAATGACACTACTAAACATAACTAAGTTGGCGAAGCATTATTCTGCATCTTTATGTTTTCTCAATGCCCAGAGAATGGCCCCCACCACGCTCAGGGTCGAGACGATGTAAGCCGAAAATGTTGACCAAGGACAGCCAAAAGGTCCCATCTTATTCTCCTTCCTCTGAAGAAAGTAAGTAGTTCACCACCGATAACCACGGATGTGTCAGTTCCCAGGGATCAGTAATCAGTTTACAGGGATCGGGAACCAGGAATAACCAGCATAAACTTCATTTTTAATTCTCAATTGCTTTTTTCCGTGAGATTCCGTGGTGAGTCGTTACTAAAAAAGATAGACGATTTTCACAAAGGGGGCTAAGTTGTATCTATAGCCACCCTTTGCCAGAACGGGTAGCTTGATCGCGGCCCCAATCTTAAACCCCTGAAATCCACTGTATTGTAGACCAGGGCAGAGTTCCAGGATATGTTTGTCTCCTTTGAACAAACTCTCCCCGGTCATAGAGCCATTAAGCTCACAGACAGCCCCCAGATCTGAGAGGAAAGGGTATTCAAAGGTCAGGTTATAGAATGTCTGATTGGGCTGGTCTTTTCCGTTCAACCAATAGCCCAGGGTAGCGTGTCCGGTGAAGGGTTTAATCTTATGGGTTACTAAGATCCCTATCAGGAAGTCGGTCGAGCCATCTCCCAATGGCGGGGATGCGGCATCGTTCCCTGTGGGAAGCCTGATTCCAGTAAATCCCGATATCTTGGGTACCCTTCTACTTCCCTTTACTAAACAGACCTTGGGATCTATTACCAGATCCCCAATTCCTTTTGAACTTATCCTTGGTTCACCAAATTTTTTGCTTTGGATGATAACCGGAAGGGTAAGCCTGATGGTGAGGAAATCGGCGATTCCATAATAAAATCTCGGTAGAAAAAGAGCCTTAGTAAATGATTCTCCGCTTTGAAAGTCCACCCATTCCCCTTTGTTGTAATCGTAGGACTCAGCAAAATCCATATACCAGAGAAGCCCATCCATCATAAATTTGCCTCTTGGTAAGGTGTTGGCGCTTGCCCCAATGAGCGGACTGGCCTCTCCTACCCTTACCCCCCCAAGGAGCCAACTTATTATCAAACCAACCCAAAAAGCTTTTCGCATAACTTCTCCTCCTTCAGAACTTAGCTCCCTTGCGGTCGCTAACTTCTCCAGAGGGTCTCTCGACCCTCTGGCGCTCCACAATCCTTCGCTTGCTCGGTTTGCTCCGCTGTCACCCTTGAAGGGGGCATACCCCCTTCAAACATCCCCCGACCTTTCGGAATTTCTAAAAAATTCCGAAAGGTGGATTGTAACATTCAAATCAGCTGCCAGCGGCACATTTGAATTGGGGGACCTGTCTGCGTGCCTGCCTGTGCCAGCACGGCAGACAGGCACCGCACCGGCGGGGAGGTCTCCAGACCTTGCGAGAGCTGTCAGGAGGTAACTCCTGACAGCACACCTGAGTTTTATTTATCCTGATCATCCTGTCAATCCTGTCTAAAAAATGTAAAGGGTTCGTTCTGCTCTTTCAGCCACTGGAAGACGGCCAAGGTGGCATCAAGATCCTCCTCATTGTATCTGAGGACTTGAGCCATAATATCCTCCCTAAGGGAGCGATCATCAGTTTCTACGGCCTGAAAATATTGGGCCATTGCCCAATCCCCCCCATATTCATCCTGAGTTCGCTTGAAGCCAGCAAGCCTTTCCACTATTTTAAGGCTATAACTTGGCCCGGCAATAACCATCGCCTTTTTGGTGAGAGGAAGCAGATCCACAAGGTTATGCAAGACCCTCTCCGCAATGCCCTGGGGATCCCCGTATCTTTCCCTATACAACTTGACCTTTGTCCTCTCATAGGAGGCCCAGTGGATGAAGGGAATATCACCGTATTCAGCGAATATCCCCTGGCAGTTGGAGAGGAAATCCTGCCAGCCATTGAGGTCACCATTTTCTTCGATAGGGGAGAGAGCAGGTTTGTAGGGACCAGGATTTTTCCCATAAACCTTGGTGCCCCAGAGATAGACCTTCTCCATCTCATCCAGATAGGGTGGAAACCCTTCCAGGTCAAAGACCACCAGGTTGGGGGATGTGGGCAGGGAAACCCTCTGCAGAGGGATGTTTCGCCTCTCCCTCATTGCCTTTGCCTGAAGAAGAATGCGGGGAGCCTCTCGTCCTACCCTCCTTGATGATCTTCCCCAGGGCCGAGTAATCTTGCTCAGGGAGGATTCGTCATAGTTGTCAATCAA
>DAOVCL010000097.1 GCA_030670005.1 Candidatus Zixiibacteriota bacterium
TTATGGTTTTTCTTTTCAACCTTTTTCCATAGTGGCTCACCACGGAAACTCACGGAGCTACATAGTCCAGCAGAGTTGCCAGCAAACAATAGCCCCGGATTTCACGGATAGTAAAAAGATACTTGAGACTTTAGGTTTTCACCTGGGATATGCCGCAATTTACATTCAAACCTTGGCGTTCTCTGCGCCTACTTTGCCAGCTTTGTGGTTAAAAAACAAGATCTTGCAGAATTGTAGTCCAGATCTCTATCCTTCAGGTTGCGGTAAGAGAAGAGGGTGGCAGAATCGGGGTTCTGCCACCTCGCCTTGGATACCTCTTTTCGCAGACTAAAGCCTGCGGCTACCCTGTCTGTTCCGAGTCTTTTACTGCACTGATCTGAGATGCCCGAATTTACTAATAATTGAACTTAGCTCCCCTCAGTTGCTAACTTCTCCAGAGGGCTTCACCAGCCCTATGGCGCTCCGCAATCCTACGCCTGCTCGGATTGCTCCGCTGTCACCCTTGAAGGGAGCCTACCCCCTTCAAACATCCCCAGACGTTTCGGAATTTCCAAGAAATTCCGAAACGTCTGGTTAGTCCGCTGTTATCGGTGGTGGCCTTTCCCTTTTCTGAAGCTTGTCAATAAGAGAAAAAGGATACCAATGGTGATTGCGCTATCGGCGAGATTGAAGGTGGGCCAGCGGTAGGGGCCGAGGCCAAGGTCCAGAAAGTCTACCACCTCCCCGAACCTTACCCGATCGGCCAGGTTCCCCACGGCCCCACCCAGGATGAGGGCCAAGGAGCACCTATAGATAGGAAGTTTAACTTTGACCAGATAGAAGGCGATCAAACCTACTGCGAAAAAGGAGAGGTAAAGATAAAATGGTTTCCCCCCCCAGAGAATCCCAAATGTCCCCCCTGGATTCCTCACCAAGGTCAGCCTGAGGATGGGATCCACAACTCCTACCGAGACCCGGACAGAAAGAAATCTGTTGGCCAGATATTTGGTGGCCTGGTCCAGGAGGAACACACCCAGGGAGATCCCCAGATAGAAGTAAATGTTCCCTCTCCACGGGATCCCTCTGGCCCGACTAAGCTGTGCGGTCAAGCTGCCTTCTCTTCTCCTCTTCGCTCTGCTTGCACTTTATGCACAACCTGGCATGGGGAACGGCCTCCAGCCTATCCAAATTTATCTCCTCCCCACACTCCACACATTTCCCATAGGTGTCATTCTGTATCCGGCGAAGGGCCTCATCGATATGGTAGAGTAACCTCCCCTCTTTGGAGGCAAAATGGTAGGCCTTCTCCCTCTCCTGAGCGTCTGTCCCCAGGTCGGCCATATGGTCGGAATAAGAGGAGAGATTTCCAATAGACTCCTTGAGGGAGGAGTTCATAAGTGAATCCTCGTAATGCCCTATCGATTCAAGGAGCTGTTTCCTCTTGGCCAAGAGCAATCCCTCAAACTTCTTCAAGCGCTTAGCATCCATTTCCTCCCCTTCTATCCTAATTCGTTCCAGTTCGCAGGGGTCAGCAGTCACAGATTTCTCCTCATCCCTGAAAACCGATCCCCGTGAACTGTTATCCTGTTTCTTCCCTTAAGATCTTAGCACACCTGGCACAGACACCAGGGAACCCACTATCATCCCCCACTGTAGGGGAGTAGTTCCAACATCTATCACATTTCTTCCCTTGGGCCCTTTCCACCAGAACATTCAAACCAAGTCCCTCGTCCTGATAGGTATAGCGGGAGAGGGGGGAGAGCTCCACCTGGGAGCAGATGAAAAGGGTGGGAAGATCATCCCTATACTTCTCCAGAAGTCCCTTCAACTCAGGATCTGTGGCTTCCAGGCTTACCTTCGCCTCAAGTGAATTGCCGATCAATCCACTTCCCCTCACTATCTCTATCCCCTTAAGCACCACATCCCGCAGTTTACATAACCGTTGCCAACTTCTCTCCTCATCTGGATTAAGCCAATCAAGGGTGGGGTGCGGGAAGAGGGCCAGGTGAATGCTCTTTGGCCTACCTTCAGAATGGGGAGTCTTTTCCCATATCTCCTCCGCCGTAAACGGCATTATCGGAGCTATAAGCCTGGCCAGGGAATTGGCCAGCAGGTAGAAGGTTGTCTGCCCCGATCTCCTCTCAGGGGAAGCCTTCCCCCAGGTATACATCCTATCCTTGAGCACATCTAAGTAGAAGGCGGAGAGATCCACCGCACAGAAATTGTGGAAGGTATGGTATATCTTGTGGAACTCAAACCTCTCGTAGTATCCCAAGACCTGCTTCACCAGATAGCCCAACCTCTGGAGGATGTATCTATCTATCTCCAGAAGCCCATCCCTGGGCCGGAGATCGGACCCAGGAGAGAAGTCATACAGATTACCCAGGAGAAACCTGAAGGTATTTCGGATTCGGCGATAGGCATCTACCACTTGCTGGATGATGCTATCGGAGAGCCTCATATCTGAGGTGAACTCAGTTGAGGCCACCCAAAGCCGCAAGATATCGGCTCCATATCTGTTGTATATCTCCATAGGAGAGATGACATTTCCCCGGGACTTGTGCATAGCCTTTCCCTGGGCATCGAGCATCCAGCCATTGGTGACCACAGTTCGATAGGGCGGGGAGCCTTTAATGGCCATAGAGATAAGGAGTGACTGGTTAAACCAGCCTCTGTGCTGATCCGTTCCCTCCAAGTAGAGATCAGCAGGCCACCCAAGGTCCGGTTTTTCATCTAAGACGACCAGGTGGCTACAGCCGGAGTCGAACCAGACATCGAGAATATCCTTCTCCTTCTCAAACTCTCTTTTCCCACAAAAGGGGCACCTGAAGTTAGGAGGGAGAAGCTCTTCGGCCGGTAGTTCAAACCAGACATCAGAGCTCTTCTTAGCTACCAGATCCCTCACCCTTTCGATGAGATCCTTTTTGATTATCTCCCTTCCACACCCCTTACAGTAGAAGACGGGAATGCCCACCCCCCAGTTGCGCTGACGGGAGAGGCACCAGTCCGGGCGGCCCTCCACCATAGAGAAGATGCGATTACGGCTGGAAGGAGGAACCCACTTAACCTTTTCGATAGCCTTCAGTGCCTTCTCCCTTAAGGAGAGATGGTCAACCGACAAAAACCACTGCACAGTGGCTCGGAAGATGAGGGGCCGATGGCATCTCCAGCAGTGAGGATACTGATGGGTGATGCGGGAGTGGTAGAGGAGGTTTCCGTTCTCCTCGAGGTCCCTTAATACCGCTGAATTCCCCTGCTCTAAATCGAGGCCAGAGTATCTGCCCGCCTGAGAGTTGAAGACCCCGGCCTCATCCATCACGGAGAGAACCTCCAGACCCTCCCTCTTCCCTACCTTGAAGTCCTCCTCCCCATGGCCGGGCGCGGTGTGCACAATGCCTGTCCCCTCTTCAAGCGTAACATGGTCGGCGAGGAAGAGAGGGGAAGGGCGCTCGAAGAGCGGGTGTTTGAAGACTAAACCCCGAAGTTTGTCTCCTTTTATCCTTTTTATTGCTCGGCAATTCTCCCTCCCAGCCAACTTCATCACCTGGGGGAGAAGCTCCTCTGCCACCAGATAAGACTCAGAGCCGGAAGCAGCAACCACATAGGTAAATTCAGGGTTAACCACCACCGCCTGATTTGCAGGGATGGTCCAGGGGGTTGTGGTCCAGATGAGCACAAAGGCCTCTTTAGCCCTCTCGAATATCCCCTGGGGCTCCTCAAGCAGGGGAAAACGCACCAAGATGGAATCCGACTCCTTCTCCCTATACTCGATCTCCGCCTCGGCTAAGGCAGTGCGGCAATGGGGACACCAGTCAATGGGCCTCAAGCCCCTGTAGATATAGCCCTTCTCGGCCAACTCCCCGAAGACATCGATGATCTTCGCCTCAAACTCCTGGGACATAGTGAGGTAGGGCTTATCCCATTGCCCCATAACCCCCAACCTCTTGAACTCCTCCCTCTGCAGCCCCACGAACCTGCGGGCATAATCCTGGCATCTCCTCCTCACGGCAAGTTTGTCTGTCTGGCCAGAGCTCTTAGTGGCCTCGATCTCGATGGGCATCCCATGATTGTCCCATCCGGGGATATAGGGGCTGTCATAGCCCGACATAGACCTTGATCTGACCACTATGTCTTTGGCAACCTTGTTTAAGGCCGTGCCCATATGGATGTGCCCATTGGAGTAGGGGGGGCCGTCATGGAGAATGTATTTTGGGGCCCCCTTCCTCTCCTCCCTTAGTTTCTGGTAGAATCCTATCTCTTCCCAGAACTTGAGTAGCTCCGGCTCCTTATGGGGGAGGTTGGCCTTCATAGAAATGCTGGGCCGAGGAAGGTTTATGGTCTTTGAGTAGTCCACCTACATCCTCTCTATGGTGAGCATCATTAGCTTAGTCAGCTTCGGTTCAGCCTGAGAGGCAGTTTTCACAATCTCTATATGGCTGGCTGGTTTGAGGGCATCGGGCAGGCAGAGATCTGTGACCACCGAGAGCCCTAAGACCATCATCCCGGAATGGACGGCAACGATGGTCTCCGGCACCGTGGACATCCCCACCACATCTGCCCCAATCCCCCGCAAAAACCTGTACTCTGCTCTGGTCTCTAAATTCGGCCCCTGCACCCCTACATACACCCCCTTCTGCAGCTTTATCCCCGCCTCTAAGGCCACCTTCTCGGCCAAAGCTATCAGTTCCCGGCTGTAGGGCTCAGACATATCGGGAAATCTGGGGCCCAGGCTCTCATCATTGGGCCCCCGCAGGGGGTTGTCACCGAAGAGGTTGATATGATCCTCCATAACCATAATGACCCCACGGGAAAACTGGGGATTCATCCCTCCACATGCATTGGAGACCACCAGTGTATCTGCTCCCATTGCTTTCATTACCCTCACTGGAAAGGTGATCTCCTGGAGGCTATAGCCCTCATAATAGTGGAATCTGCCCTGCATGGCCATCACTTTCTTCCCCCCAAGAAGCCCCAGGACTAATTTTCCTTTATGTCCATAGACCGTAGAGACCGGGAAATGGGGGATATCCTTGTAGGCTATGGAGGCATCCACCTTGATCTCCTTGGCTAACGCCCCCAAACCGGTGCCCAATATGATCCCTATGTTGGGTTTAATCTTGGACTTAGATGCCACAAAATCCTTTGCCTCTGAGATCTTCCTCTTCAGATCTTCCATAATTGACTCCTTAGCTTGACAGTATAAGAACTTCCATTTATTGGACAGGATATACAGGATTGTCAGGATACAAGAAATATAATGAAATCGTGTAAATCCTGTTCATCCTGTCAAAATGTCTCGCCGATTACGGCTAAGCTCAGGGATCTACATCCCTGGCGAGGACCTCGGCAACCTGCCCTTTGGGGATTGGCCCTCTCCCTGCCATTCCCTCATTTTCTATGGCCTCAAGCATCTCCCCCTGGGCCGAGAGTAAGGCCTTGAGGCGAGTGATGAAGGAGGTCTTTAAATTATTTAAATCGGCAATATCCCTCTCATACTTTAGGGCTTTTCCCCTGGCCTCCTCGATGAGCTTCTCCCCCTGAAGCTGGGCATCGCTAAGGATCAGTTCAGCCTCCTTTTGCGCATTCTCTATCCTCTCATCAGCCGCCTTCTCTGTGGTGATCAGGGCCTTATGCAAGGTCTCCTTCATCCCCTCATAATCCTCCAGCTTTGACTTCAAAGTTTTCAGTTTCTCCTTGAGTTCGCTGTTCTCCCGATTTAAGGATTCCATCTCTCCGGCCACCATCTCTAAAAATGCCTCCACTTCTCCCGGGTCATAGCCTCGAAAGGCCTTATGGAATTCCTGTTTCTTAATTTCCAGAGGGGTTATCTGCAATCCCATCACCTCTCCTTCAAAAGATGTTCTCGTCTATTTCAAAACCTTCTGGTCAAATCAAAAAGAGTTTGCACCACGAATATCTTGAGAAAATATATAATTAGCAAGCCGAGAAGGGGAGAAAAATCTATCCCCATTCTCCACCCTGGGAGAAGTCTCCTTAAGGGGGCGAGCAGGGGTTCGGTGGCACCTACCAGAAATCTCACCAAGGGGGAATAAGGGTCAGGATGAACCCAGGACAGGATCGCCCTCCCGATAATCAAGAGCATATAGAGGGAGAGAAGGATATTCAGGGTTCTGGCCACCGCTCCCAGGAAGTTAGAGAAAATAAACATAGCTTCTCACCACTCAACCATAGAATCCATAGTTAAATATTATACCAACTTTTTCGAAGAAAAGCAACCCAAAAGTTTAAAAATATTGACCGATGACCCCACATGGTTCCTATCCTGGGGAATCTCCTTCGGCAGATCATCAAGGATTGGGGGGAAGGAAGATAGAAGGCAGGAGGGAATTAGAGGAGGGGGGAAATTCACCTCACCTTTACCCCGTGGAATAAATAGTCAATATTCCACGGGGTAAACCTCATCCTTCAGGGGAGAGGAATTCTATACGGAGTTTTGTGGGAGGCTATAATAGCAACCTCCCGCAGATACCGAATCTGTGGGAGGCTTAAGATTCTTGCCACCTCCGATGAGTATCTTACGGTTTGATCCTTCAGGCCTTGAAAGCAGTTTGCCAGAATGGCCTCCTTGTGGTAAGTGGGACTACAACGGAGGTCAGTAATGGTTCTTTCTCCAAAGGATATCGTTCAGTAGGTCCAGATAATCCAAGAGGTGTCTGGTGATAAGGAAGTTCTTCCGCACAGACTCTCTCCCTTTCTGGCCCAGCTCCTTTGCCAGATTTGCATCTTGCAAAATGGCCACAATCCTATCTGCAAATCCCTCAAGATCTTGCGGGTCAAGGAGAAAACCATTTTCCCCATTAACGATCTGTAGGGGAATACCCCCCACATTAGAGGCTACCACAGGTGTCCCCTTCCAGAGCGCCTCGGTGACCGTGAGGCCAAAGCCTTCCCTAAGAGATTTCTGGATGATGATTGATGAGACCCGTTGTAGCGCATTGACCAAGATCTGGTTTTCACTGGTGATAAAGACGATTTCCCCTTTCTCCAGGAGGCGCTTGGCAGAACGATGCACCTTTGTGTATATCTTTAAACTCTCCGGGTCATCTGTGGCCATACTACCGCACAGAACCAGCCGGCAATCTACCTTTTCCCTTACCCTTTTGAATACTTTAATTACCCCCTCTGGGTTTTTCCATTTGTCAAATCTGGAAACCTGGGTGATAAGCGGTTTGTCCCTGTTAACTCCGAACTTCTTCAGATGAGCGGAGATGAGGTTAGCGGATATATCCTTGTTCTTTGGTGAGAGGGGATCAATGGAGGGGTAAATTATTCTCTGCTCTACAGGGAGATCTTGCCTTTGGTAATCTTCGTTGGACAAGATCACTTGGTCATATCTGAGGATGAATGTCTTCAGATAGTCGAAGAGCTCATCTCCTGGATTAGAGAGGTCAATGTGGCACCTCCAAACCCAGGGCTGCCTCTTAAGGTAAAACTTTATCAAGGGAAGTGGCTGCGGATCGTGCACGATGACGCAATCGTGGTCTATGTGGGTAAAGCGAGAGAAGTTTTCGTTGTTCTCCAGATATAGTTGTTTCTTTATCTGGGTAAGACGGAGTGGCTCTCCCTGCAAGGCATTATGGAACTTCTTGGTTATGGTGAAGAAGTCAGGGTTCCCGTGGAGTATCCGCCAACCTGTC
>DAOVCL010000116.1 GCA_030670005.1 Candidatus Zixiibacteriota bacterium
GATCATCTCCTCTAAAATTCCCCGACAGGCCGGACCTATGGTGCAAACTATCTTTGTCCTCCTTCTTTCCATCTTACCCCCTTGAAGATGATAAAATCAAAGGCCTTATTTAACTTCTCTATCAGGGTTTTAGCCCATTCCTTTTAATTATAAACCATATTGCCGCCTTAGTCAACCCCTTCTTCAGGGGTAAAAAGGGCTTGACTCTATGTGCGGAATCTGTTATTAAAGACAATGTCACAGTTGGCAGGGACCAGTTTCCAGGGATCAGGGAAAATCAGTGACAAATACCTGACTGCTCCCGAAGGGAGCCCGATCCCATCGGAACGGGGTGATCCCTGACCTCCCTGAACTGTCACGAACCAAAGAGGTTAGGAAGACCCCAGTAATGATACCAAGGAGCTTCACCGGTATGGAGGTGCGTAGCAAAAAGAATAAGCTCTCTCCTCTCTTTTATCTTCTGCCTGCTCTGGTAATCATTATTGCCTTCAGACTACTTCCCATTCTCTACTCCTTCTTCGTCAGCTTCTTTGAGTGGAAGATAAAAAGAGGGGAGTTTCTGGGACTGGGTCAATACTGGGCCCTCATCCACGACTCCGTCTTCTGGAAGTCTCTCCTCAATACCGTATATTTCGTTTTGGGAACAGTGCCAACAAGCCTTTTGATCTCCCTCTTCTTCGCTGTTTTGCTCAATCAGAAGATAAAGGCAATGGGAGCCTACAGGACTACTTTCTTCTTGCCGGTAATCACCTCTATGGTGGCAGTCTCTATGGTCTGGAAGTGGCTCTATCATCCCAGGCTGGGATTGGCCAACTTCCTCTTGGGGCTGGTAGGGATAAAACCCTTGGGATGGTTAAATGAGCCCACAGGAATCCTAAAGCTTCTGGGGCAGGGGATTGGCCTCTCCCTTCCCAACTGGCTGGGAGGCCCCAGCCTGGCCCTGGTGGCCATCATCATAATGAGCGTCTGGAAGGGCTTGGGCTACAATATAGTCCTCTTCTTGGCTGGCTTGCAGAACATCCCCCACCAGCTCTATGAGGCCGCCCGCATAGATGGGGCAGGTCCATTTTATTC
Source organism: Candidatus Zixiibacteriota bacterium (assembly GCA_030670005.1). GTDB lineage: Bacteria > SM23-81 > DAOVCL01 > DAOVCL01 > DAOVCL01 > DAOVCL01. Next base: position 1,075 of record DAOVCL010000116.1, read on the forward strand.
CTTCAGGAGGATAACCTGGCCTCTCCTCTCCCCGACGACATTCTATGTCCTCCTGATGACCACCATCGTCTCCTTTCAGGTCTTCACCCAGATCTATCTGATGACCGGTCCGCCCGTGGGAGGGCCCCAGGGGACGACCAAGGTAATCGTTTACTACTTATATGAAAAGGGGTTTGTTACGTTTAACCGAGGGTATGCCAGCGCCATCGCCCTGGTGCTCTTCGTCATCATCCTCTCCCTGACCCTGCTGCAAAGGAAGCTGGCGGAAAGGAGGGTCCACTATGGCTAAACGCCCCTGGAGTAAGCTCTCTATCCATCTCCTCTTAATTGGTGGGGGGATTGCGGCCATTACCCCTTTCCTCTGGATGATCTCCACCTCCCTCAAGCTTCCCCCGGAGGCCCTCAAATTCCCCCCCAGCCTTCTTCCCCATATCCCTCAGTGGTCAAACTATCTGGAGGCCTGGAGGGAAGCCCCCTTTGCCAGATATTTTCTAAACACCATATTCGTCTCTGGATCAGTACTCGTCTCTGTCCTCTTCACCTCAGCGCTTGCTGCCTTTGCCTTCTCCTGGCTTGAGTTTAAGGGAAGGGAGGCCCTTTTCGTTGGCTTCCTCTCTATGATGATGGTGCCTATGGTCGTCTATCTTGTCCCCGCTTACATCATCCTCTACAAGCTGAGATGGCTGGATACCTACTGGGCCCTAATCATTCCCTGGGGGGCGAATGTCTTCAGCATCTTTCTTCTGCGACAGCATTTCAAAACCATCCCTCGGGATCTCTATGATGCGGCAATAATTGATGGCTGTAGCTCATTTGGCTTCCTTTGGCGGGTTGTCCTTCCCCTCTCCAAGGCCGTGCTGGTCACGGTGGCTCTCTTCTCCCTTATCGGTAGCTGGAACAGCTTTATGTGGCCCCTGGTGGTCACTAATTCTGATAAGATGAGGATCATCCAGGTGGGTCTGGCCAACTTCTCCCAGGAATCGGGGACAAGGTGGACCTTGCTTATGGCCGCCTCCACCTTCTGTGTGGCTCCTCTCCTGCTGGTCTTTTTCTTTGCCCAGAAGAGGATAATATCAAGCTTTGCCCGTTCAGGGCTGAAAGGATAGGAGGTATCGATGTTTAAGAAATTGTTATTCCTCATACTCCTCGTGGCCATCCTTCCCCTGGTCAACTGTGGGAAGAGGCAAGAAGGGGATAAGACTCAGGTTACCTTCTGGCATGCTATGGGCGGCCCTCTAGGAAAGGCACTGGATGGACTGGTGGAAAGGTTCAATCAATCCAATCCCCAGATCCACATCCAGTCAGTGAGCATGGGCACCTATACGGCTTTAAGCCAAAAGATAATGGCCTCCATATCTGCTGGGAACCCGCCCACTATTGCCCAGGTCTATGAGAACTGGACAATGGAATTGATAGATGGGGGAGCCTTGGTTCCTGTGCAAGAACTTATGGATGGGGATACGACCTTCAGGAAAGAGGATCTTGATGACTTCTTCCCGGTCTTTTTGGAAGGAAATACCTATCGGGATACCCTCTGGACATTCCCCTTTAACAAGGGACTTCCTGCCCTCTACTACAACCGGGAGATGTTTCGGAAGGCCGGACTTGACCCCAATACTTCCCCGCGAACCTGGAAGGAGTTTCTCAACTACGCCCAGAAATTGACCGTGGATACCAATGGAGACGGCACTCCTGACCAATGGGGGACATCCTTCTCCATCCCCACCTGTATGACTATCTTCCAGTCGATACTCTTGCAAAATGGAGGGGAGATCCTGGATCAACAACAGAGCAGGGCCCTCTTTACCAGCCCCATAGGGATAGAGGCCCTGAGGTTTCTGGTAGATCTGGTAAAAAGGCATAAGGTGGCTTACATTACCTCCGGGGCCTATGAACACCAGACGGACTTTGCTGCCCGTCGGGTAGCAATGATCCAAGGTCATATCGTCTCCCTCACCTATATGAAACCACAGCTTACCTTCACCCCAGGCATAGCCCCCATCCCCCAGGGGAAGAACAAGGCAGTAATGATCACCGGAACCAACATAGCCATCTTCAAGTCCTCTACCCCTGCTCAGAGAGAGGCAGCCTGGCAGTTCATTAGATGGTTCACAGACACTCCGCAGACCGCCCAATGGTCAAAGGAAACGAACTATGTCCCTGTGCGCCGGTCGGCCCTTGAGACTCCAGCTTTGCAGGAGAAATCCCGGAGCACCCCTGGCCTGAAGGAGACGATGATGCAGATAGAATATGCGGTTGGCCAACCCAAGTGCGCCGCCTGGTATGAGGGGAGAAGGTATCTGGAGGAGGATGCCATCGAAGGAGCAATGAGGGGTTATGTCAGCCCTGAAAAGGGGTTAAAAAAGGCTGCCCGTAAACTCGACCAGGAACTGCAGAGGGAAAGGTAATTTTGTTGTTGACAGAGGAAGGTGGTTGGGGTTTATTTGAATGGATAAGATGTGTAGATTTCAGCATTTTTTCGAGACAAAGGGAGGCCAAATAATGAACAAAAAACTGATATTTTTACTGGCCATCAGCACAATCCTGGTAATCCTACCAACTTTGCTGAAGGCAACCACCATTTATGACGTTCAGTATAATGAGACAAATCGGGGCACTGGTGATGATTGTTATCCCTCGCCAGAGGAAAACAATACAGTAACCATCACTGGTGTGGTCACCGGAGTGACGACTAACACTACGTATGACAACTTCTGGATTCAAGAGGCTTCCGGACTATGGCGTGGGATCTATGTATTTGATAATTATATCCACCCGTCTCGAGGTGACAGCATAAGATTGACTGGTCTGATAAAAGAATATTACGGATTAACCGAAATCGATCCTGATCCAGATGCCCATCAGATTCTTGCCACCGGAGTATCTGAGCCTGATCCGATCAAGGTCACCTGTGCTGAACTTGCCGATGGGTGTTCAGTAGATGGTGAGTCCTACGAGGGAGTTTTGGTAAGGATAGATTCTGTAGTAGTTACTCAAGATCTGAATGAGCACGGTGAGTGGTATGTTTCTGACGATGGGGGAGCAACAGAATGCCAGATAGATGATCGATGTTTCCATTACGATCCCACCGTTGGAGATAACCTCACCTATATCATCGGAGCTGTCCACTACTCGTACTCAGAATATGAGATCAACCCCAGGGATTTGAATGATATCGCCTTGCCTGGAGCCCTACCTCCAGTGGTCTCGAATACCATACATACCCCTTCCTTCCCCACTTCCAACGATACTGTGACCGTTACCACAAAAGTTACCGATGATGAAGCGGTAACATCCGTTTGGCTCTTTTTCTCCCCCACAGAAGCTCAATTCGACAGCGTGGAGATGCTTGACAACGGCATTTTCCCAGACACTTTAATATTAGATAGCATTTACACAGCTCAAATCCATCCCCAAATAGCAGGGATAGAGATTAAATATTACATAAAAGCGATAGATGATTCCTCTTTAGTAACTACCGATCCAGCCAATGCTCCAGCTTCGACTTACTCCTACACCGTAGTAGCTATGCCGGGCGATGGCACCGGGACAGCAACGATTTCTCCCGCTATTGTAACCACTTCTCAGGTTGTGACTGAGACTCTTACCATAGCCGGTGATGGGACTCACACCTTAGCCCAGGTAAGCGTTACCATTCCCAATGGCTGGATATGGCCTGGATCTAACTCCGATGTCTCCCTAACTGGAAATGGATTTTCAGGGGCAACCTTTCACATTGAGAGCAATACGATCTCCGTTTCGGGTGCCACAGTTACAGACGAAAACATAGGAGTTATGATTATCTCCAATTTAACTACCCCCCAGGCAAGTACAATCTCCACCTTTGTGGTCAAAACTGCGGTCACCAATGGAACTCTCACCGAAATCGTCCCCTCTCCTCAAGTTGCGGTGCAGGGGGAAACTATTACCTCCATATGTGATATACAGAACAATCCAAGTGAATATGTTGGGAAAATAGTAACCGTGCGAGGTATAGTGACTATTGGAGCGGGTGTTATCGATATTTCTGCATTAAGGGCCTATGTCCAAGATAACTGTGGAAAGGGCATAAATATATTCGATTTCGATCTGTCCTTCACAAATGAGTTAGTCCGAGGATATTTGGTCACTGTCAAGGGGACGGTAGAAGATTATGGTGGACATACAACGGAGATTAAAAACCCCTCTGAGGTTACTGTTATTGACACAAGTGCAGGGCTCCCGCCGCCGGCCATGCTGACTACAGAGGAGGCTCTCGCCCCAGAATGGGATGGGACTTGGATTCAGGTAACTGGCACTGTAGAAGAGAAAAGGACTGGAGTGGGTGGTGGAACCAATATAACAATAAATGATGGGACTGAAGATTTGATGGTCAGGGTTTGGGATGTGACCCACATAGATCTTGACAGTGTAATAGTAGAAGAGATATATACGATAAGAGGAGTTTCAGCTTATTATACCGGAGGTGGATACTATCAGCTAACCCCTGGCTATCAAGAGGATATTGAAAAGGGGACTCCCATAGGGGAAGGGATTGGTGTAGCCACTATCTCGCCCAATACCGTTGATTTCGCTACCTCAAATATCTCTGAGAAAATTACCATTAGAAGCGATAGCGTGGGAATAACACTCACTCAAGTAGAGATAGACATCCCCAGTGGTTGGGTTTGGGAGACCCCAGACTCGATGAGTGTTAATTTCTCTGGGCCGGGATTCCCCGCCACAGCCTTTTTTGACGCCTCACAAAGCGACTCTTCCAAGATTGTAATTGTGGGAACAGCTATTACAGATGTAAATTCCGGAACGATAGAAATCATAGATTTGACCTCTCCGAGTTATCCCGGCTCTTTTACCTTTCAAGTCAAAACGGCTTACGATGATCAGAAACTTGAACTGATAAAATACTCTCCAAGGGTTTATGTAAAAGGGGTGGAGAAAGCTACTCTTACTGTCCCCCCTCACCCCTTTGCCCCGGATCTGGGGGAGAGGCTGAAGATCAAGTATACTGCCCCAGCTAACAATGATATGGTCCTCAAGCTCTTTGACTTAGCGGGAAGAGTGGTGGTAACCCTGTTTGATGGCCTATCCTCAGGGGGGTGGGAAACCAGAACTTGGGATGGCCGGAATGAGCTCTTTGAACGGGTGCCCATAGGGGTTTATATCCTCTATCTTCAGGCCACGGATCGGAAGACGGGCGAGACCACCACAGCCAAGGCCCCGGTAGTGGTGGCTACCAGGTTAGATTGAGGGTTTAGCGAACTAAGCCATTTTATCTTGGATGGTAGCAGAATCTTGAGGGCTTAGCTGGCAGTAACGAAGATAGTGACCCTTGCCGGCGTTACGAGCACCCCACCCTGGCTAAGATCTCTCTCCGGGGTTATCTCCTCCTCCCCTTGGGAGGTGGTGATAGCTTTCGACCAAATGAGAGGGAGGGAATGGTTATAATCGAAAAACATTTAAATCAAC
>DAOVCL010000126.1 GCA_030670005.1 Candidatus Zixiibacteriota bacterium
TAGGTGACTGACAAGTAGTCCTTAAGGATTCCGTTGGATAGTTTTTAATCTCAAAGAACAAAGGAGCAAAAACTTCACAAGGTATCAAGATACTATCATAACATCCATGGGCTGAGCGGCAACTTTTTCATAGGTGACCCCAATTCCAACCCAATTCCAAGTTTGGGCTGAGGATCTCAGAGGAGAAGAGCAGGATCATTGAGTTTGGTCGTTGGGTTTGGCAGAGAGCACAGAGAGAGGGCAAGAAAGTGGCAACGTTTGACTTTCTGGGGTTTACGCACTACTGCGGTAAGACCAGGAAGGGCAAATTTAAGTTAGGGCGAAGGACAGCGAGGAAGAAACTTACTCAGAAACTCAAGGAGATGAACAGATGGCTGAAGGCAGTGCGAAATGCTGTGAAGTTAGAGGAGTAGTGGCAGATACTGAGGCTGAAGCTTGTGGGGCACTATCGTTATTATGGGATAAGTGGTAACATGCCCAAGTTGAAGAGATACTACAATCAGATAGTGCGGCTTGCCTATAAGTGGATAAACAGACGGAGTCAGAAGAGGAGTTACAACTGGAGGCAGTTTAGTCGGTTTCTTCAATATAATCCGCTGCCTTTACCGAGGATATACAAACCGTATCCTGTCCTTGTAAGGGGGATGTATTCCTGAAGAGCCGGATGAGGGAAAACCTCAAGTCCGGTTCTGTGAGGGGCGTCAAACAACCTTCTATGGTAGAATACTGTGGCACTCCTCACATCGAAAGAGAGGAGAAACAGAGAATACAAAGCATACCTAAGGAAGGAGGTTATGATGTCTACTCGACAGAATCTTTTTCTATTGCCCATAATTTGTGGACTCACATTTTCTCTTATGAGTGGGGGCAGTGTGCAGACACTTACACCAAGTGAAGCTGATGCCTCTGATCTTACTGGAGTGAAGTCGATTGACAAGAGGGCGATAGAAGCCCCGATGTTGAGGGGAGATGAAACCATACCCACTGGGCAGGATGAGGAACCTTCTGTGCTGAACAGGGTTCTTACCTCCCCTGGTGACACCGTGGGTGGTACCACATACGACTGGTGGCTGAACGGCCCTGCCCTAAGGCGGATTTGCTATAACCTTTCTACTGGTACGATTCACCTGATCTGGTTGCATTCCCGAGAGTGTGCGGACTGCCATGTGTTCTATAACTACTATGATGGTACGCGCTGGGTTTATAACAAACACGATTTCATGGAAAGTGGCATTCCCGTCACCATCGATGGCCTTAGGGGCGGTTGTTATGGAACAATAGATGTCGACTACTCCACTGATATAGAGTTCATAAGCAACCATGCTTCCGAAGGAGGTGTCTATTACTCCTGGGTCTGCTATGATCCCTGGGGGACGGGTTTCTATGTCTGCAATCACTGCCCAACTCCCATAGGGATTTGTGATGAGGGAATCATCTGGCCAAGGCTCGCCTTGGGCCCCAGCGGTTATGTTCATATCTGTGCCTGTTCCTATGAGGACATGAACAGGATTTTCCACTGTTACTCCACGGATGGTGGAGATACCTTTTCGCCTTGGGTGTACATGGCCACGACAGGATTTCCTTCCCATAACATAGCGGCTTCTCAGAATAGTTCGAAGGTGTGCGTTGTGTGGTCAGTGGCTGATGGGGACGATGATGGTGTGGTCTATTACAAGGAATCAACAGATGGAGGGACAACCTGGGGTGATTCCGTAGACATCAGCAGTGATATACCCAGTGATTTGAGACACGCCTGGATACTCGGTGGCTATCCGGTGTACGACTCTGACGATAACTTGCACATAGCTACCCAAACTTCCGATGGAGAGCACATAGCTCCGGCGGAGGTTTGGCACTGGTGTGAAGCGAATAGTCCGGAATGGGGTTTAGTGGCCAGCTATCCTGAGCTGTGGGAGCTTGCCGGGACTCCTGGTTACAACGCCCTATGTGCGGATAGACCATCAATTGGGATGGATCCTACAACTGGTTATCTTTACTGTGTTTGGGAGGAATTTCCCTGGGACGATGCGGAGCCGGTGACGGGGAGGGCAAACGCCGAGATATATGCGGCTCGTTCAATGGATAATGGGGTCACCTGGGGCAACAAGGTGAATTTGACCAATACATTTGGCGAGACTGAGCGATACCCATCGCTTGCTCCTGTGGTCAATTGTACACTTCACATCGAATATCTGGCGGATCTTGTGGCTGGTCAGGCAGTGATGGGAGAAGGCGATTGCACTGACAATCCAGTTCTATATCTGGCTGTGTCAGTGATTGAGGGAGATGTGGCAGCACTGTCAATTGATAATCCAACAGAGGATGATCCACTAGTACCAGGAGACACATGCTATCCCAAGGCAACTGTGTCTAATTTGGGCTCCAATGAAGTGACTTTTCAGGCAAGGCTATCTGCAGTGATCAAGGGGATGGAGTTCTATTATGATATTAAGGAGGTCACACTTGGGGGAGAAGAAGATGTTCAGATTGAGTTTGACCCCTGGTTGGTTGATTCTTTAGTTGGCGACACTGTTGTCTTTGAAGGCGAACCTCCAGATACCGTTGTCCTTGATACACTGATTATCACTTGCTATGCCTCCCTTCTGGGTGATACGGATCTCAGCAATGACAATGTTTCTGAGGTCTTTACGGGTGTTGAGGAGATTCCCGCTGGTGGAGAGCTTCCCAAGGTCTTTACTCTCTCCCAGAACTATCCCAATCCCTTCAATCCGATTACCAAGATCAGATACGACCTACCTGTGGATTGTAAGGTAAGGCTAGAAATTTACAACATCTTAGGCCAGAAGGTCGCTACTTTGGTGGACAAGGTTCAAAAAGCTGGCTATAAGCCTGTTCACTGGGACTCAAGAAACATCACTGGACGTGAAGTCTCCAGTGGGATCTATATCTACAGGCTTCAGGCAGGGGATTTTACAAAGACAAGGAAGATGGTGTTACTCAAGTAAAGAATCGTGGATCGTTGCTCGTAGATCGTAGATCGAGAAATGGCGCTGATATAGTAAAGTGCCGTGGGTTGTGCTAATCAGAAACCAGGCATCCTTGCTATCCCTTAGACAAACCTTGCCATAGTAAGGAAGTTTAAGTCTTCGCCAAACTGCCGCAGGCAATTCCTGCGGCAGTTTTTTTATGGGTAGCATCTCCCTCTGAAAATGGTTTGACTTTTGTCCTCCGCATAATATATTTCCTGTAGTTCAGAGATCCGAAGATGAAAGGATATCAAACAAACCACAGAGGTCACAGAGCAAAAATTAAATCTCTGTGTTCTCAAAATGAATTCCCCCTGAAGGACATAACGGAGAAAATAATTGCCTCTGCCATTGAAGTCCATTCAGCTTTGGGTCCGGGTCTGCTGGAGAGTGTTTATGAGGAAGCATTAGCATATGAGTTTGAGTTGAGAGGGATATATTTTGAAAGACAAAAAGAGATTATACTCAAATATAAAGGAAGAAGCATAGGTCCACATCGGATAGATTTTTTGATAGAACGGCAAGTGATATTAGAAATAAAGGCTACAGAGGGAATGAAGAAGATATTTGAAGCGCAAACTTTAACATATATGAAAGCAATGAAGAAAAGGGTAGGGTTGCTAATCAACTTCAATGTGGAAAGGTTAAAAGAAGGAATAAAAAGATTGGTCTCATAAGAGGGCACAGAGGAGAGGGGTAGAGATATTTCATAAGTCCATAATGTTAAATAATCTCTGTGCTCTCTGTGGTTAATTCTTTGGTGACGCCAGATCCTAAACTTAGAGGTGGAATATGAGGCAAACCATATTTACCATTGGCTTTTTGGCCCTCTTTGTTATTGGCCTAAGATGTAATCAGGGAAATACGACTGTGCGGTATCCAGCAGTAGCCGGGGGGTTCTACCCTGCCTCTTCAGCCGAGCTAAAGGGGATGATTGATGGCTACCTCTCCAATGTGCCAGCGCAGAAGGTGAGGGGGAGGATCAATGCCCTCCTCTGCCCCCATGCCGGTTATCAGTTCTCTGGCCAGGTTGCCGCCTACTCCTTCAGGGAGCTTGAGGGCCGCCACTATGATACGGTAATCATCATCGGCCCCAGTCACCATATCAAACTGGATGGAGCCTCGGTGGGGGATTGGGACTTTTACGAGACCCCTTTAGGAAGGGTAAAGGTGGACAAGAAGATGGCGGAGAGGATAAGGAATTATAGCCCCAAGCTAAGGTTTCTTTCCTCTGCCCACCAGAGGGAACACTCGGTGGAGGTGGAGGTTCCCTTCCTGCAGAGGGTGCTGAAGGATTTTCTTATAGTCCCCATAGTGATGGGCAATTCTACCCCAGAGAACTGCCAGATCTTATCTCAGGCCATTCTTAAGGCTATAGGTAACCAAAAGGTTCTCTTAGTTGCCAGTTCTGATATGTCCCATTACCCAACATACGATAATGCCTGCAAGGTGGATAGACAGACCCTTTCTGCCATAGAGAGCTTCGATCAAGCAAAGGTGTTTCAGTCCGATAGTGATATACTAAGCAAGGGGATACCCAATTTGGGATGCACCTTGTGTGGCCTGGGACCTGTGGCCACGGTGATGATGGTGGCAAAAGGGATGGGGGCAGAAAAGGTCGAGGTTCTCCATTATGCCAACTCGGGGGATGTAGAGGTGGGAGGAAGGAAAAACAAAGATAGGGTCGTAGGATACGGGGCGGTAGCATTTTATACCCCTAAAATCAAAACCCAGGGAGGAGAGTCAATGAATTTAACGGATGAGGAGAAGACCGAGCTTTTGAGGATAGCCCGCACCACCTTGGAGCATATCCTGAGGAAGGAGGAAACACCTGAGTTTGAGCCCAAAAGCGATAGGTTGAGAGAGAAAGGAGGAGTCTTCGTTACCCTTACTAACCAGGGGAGGCTGCGTGGTTGTATTGGCCACTTCCCTGCCGATACCCCCCTCTACAAGATAGTCTCTCAGATGGCGGTGGCTGCTGCTACTCAGGACTACAGGTTCTATTACAACCCGGTAACCTTAGAGGAGCTTGACCAGCTCAGGATTGAGATCTCCGTCCTCTCCCCAATGAAGAGGATTACCGATGTGAATCAGATAAGGATGGGGGTTGATGGGATCTATATCAAGCAGGGGGCCCAAGCCGGGACCTTCCTCCCCCAGGTGGCCACCGAGACCGGATGGAGCAGGGAGGAGTTCTTGAACCACTGCTGCCAGGATAAGGCCGGCCTTCCGCCAGAGTGCTGGAAGAAGGGAGCCGAGATCTATACCTATATGGCCACCGTCTTTCATGAGTAGAGTCGGGATTCTCTATGAGTCTCCAGAGTGGTCCAACCTCCACCTGGCCCAGCTCTTGGAGGCCAGAGGGGCGGAAGTAGAACTGATAGACCTCAGGGAGGGCTCCCTCTTTTTAGGGGCTCAGCCCTCCTTTAGCCTCTACATCAATCGGGTCTTCCCCAGCGCGGTGATGAGGGGCTCAGCCCCCAGCATAAACCTGGCTCGGGAATATGTTCTCTGGTTGGAGTCGAAGGGAAAGAGGGTGATAAACCCATCCCAGGCCTCCTTTTACGACTACGATAAGGTTGCCACTTATACAAAACTCTCCCAGCTTGGGATCTTGGTTCCCCAGACCCTTGTCTGCACCAGCCTTCCGGCCCTAAGAGAAGGGGTTGAGATTATTGGCTTCCCCCTGATCCTCAAACACAATGTGGGGGGAAGGGCCTACAAGACGAAACTTTTCCTCTCTTCCTCAGAGTGGGAGGAGGGTCTTAAGGGAGGGGTGGATTTTGGGGCTGACCACCTCCTGCTTCTCCAGCGATACATTTCCCCCTTGGGGGGTTACACTCTCAGATCAGAGGTGGTGGGAGGGGAGCTAATCTGCCTTTTAAAGAGATATGTGGCCGAGGGGGGAATAAGCAGTTGGTCTCGGGGATCGAAGTATGAGGTTGTCCCCCATCCAGCCAAGGAGATAGTCTCCCTTTCTTTAAGGGTAGCTGAGGAGACGGCTATGGAAATGGGCAGTTTGGATCTGATCCAGGATGAGGAGGGACGGATATATGTGCTGGAG
>DAOVCL010000187.1 GCA_030670005.1 Candidatus Zixiibacteriota bacterium
TGAGGGAATCCTTGAGCTTTATCCCCTTGTCGGCATACATATAGCCCAGGTAGTTGAGGGCAGAGCTGTTCTTAGGATTGATGGCGATCACTTCCCTAAAGGCCTTCTCAGCCTTAGCAAACTCCCCGCTTCTCTCATAGGCTACGCCTAAGCCGAAGATGGCTCTTTCATTTTTGGGGCTCAGGGAAAGGGAGGAGGTAAAGGCAGGTATGGCTTCGGTATAAAGCTTCATCTGGTTTAAGGAGATGCCCAAAAAATAAAAGAGGTCTGGATTATCCTTTATCTTCTGGGTTGCCTCCTGGAAGACTTGCACCGCTTGCTTCGCTTTTTTCTCTCTCAGATATACCAGGCCCAGGTTTATCCAAGCATCGGGAATAGTATCGTTTAAGCTGATGGACTGCTGAAACATCTGGATAGCTGACTCATATTCCCTCTTCTCTAAGTAGATCCTTCCCAGGAAGAAAGAGAGGTCTGGTCTAGAGTTTACCAACTGGCCAAAGGATTTGAATACCTCCTCTGCCTCATCGAATCTCTTCAGGGAGTAGAGGAGAAGTCCCAGCTTTTCCCTGGCTATCTGGTCATCTGGATGTGACTTTAAGATCTCCTTATAGTGATAGATGGCCCGGTCAAACCTCTCCTCTTGGAGATAGAGGTCTATGAGATGTCGTCTCAGGTTTAAATTCCGCGGTCTAAGCTTCAGCACCTCCTCATACTGAGCCGCCGCCTCCTTAGTCCTTCCCCCCCTTTCATAGATCATCCCCAGGCCATATCTGGCCTTGGGGAGGTTTGGCTCTATATTCAATGCCTTTTTATACTTCTCCTCTGCCTCCTTATACCTTCCCCTCTTGGCCAAAAGGCCGGCCAACTGGATGAAGACATCGGGTGAATTGGGCATAAGCTTGGTTAGCTTACTCAGATATTCGATGGACGATGGTTCATCCCCAATCTTCCGGGAGAGAAGGGCCAGATAATAGTAGGCCTCCTTCTTTTCTGGGTCAATCCTGATAACCTCCTTATACTCCCCGATGGCCAGGGAGTCCTTGGCCTGATGCCTATAGGAATCGGCCAGGAGGCTATGGAGCTCTTCCCTCTGAGGGTCGAGCTTCACCGCCTCTTGCAAGATCTGAGATGAGTGGGCAAAGTCACCTTTGCGGTAATAGAGCTGGGCCAAAGACAATCTCAACTCCACCGACTGCACATCCCATCTGAGGGCACTCTGGTATTCCACCAGGGCAGAATCGGCTTTACCCTGTAACTGATAGATCAAACCCTGGGAGAAGTGCTCATAGGCCTGAGGGCTAACTACTGATGATGGAACCTCTTTTTTAACAACCAATTGGGAGGTTGAACTACAGCTCACCAAGAGAAGGAGGCTGAAGATTATAAGTTTCGCTTTCATCACCCTTGAATCTATATCCTAAGAATGGAAAAGACAAGGGAAAAATGACTTGACACCTTTAGGATGAGACATTAACCTTAGCCAATGATTAATGAACTATTATCAATGGAAAATGACATCTCAGGATTTTCCCTCTTTTTTTCATTTTAGCTTGCTAATTGCTAATTGTTAATTGACCATTGTATGATGGTCCACTTTTTGGTTCCGTGGTGAACTGTTATTATCTTGCACACTGATATCTTACTTCAAGGAGATAGCATGAATCAAAACTCCCCTAAAGGACCCTTTATCCCCCCCGAGAAGAGAATCAATGAGCTAACCCTGAAGGCCATACTTTTGGGGGCGCTCCTCGCCGTTGTTATGTGTGCGGCCAATACCTATTTAGGCCTCTATGCGGGGATGACCGTCTCGGCCAGCATCCCAGCCGCTGTCGTCTCTATGGGCATCCTGAGAGGGATTTTGAAGAAAGGGACTATTCTGGAAAACAACATAGTGCAGACCATAGCCTCGGCAGGTGAGTCCTTGGCCGCAGGAATAATCTTCACCGTTCCTGCCCTGGTGATAACCGGGGTGTGGAGCGGTTTTAACTATTGGATAGTTACCCTGATCGCCATTCTGGGAGGAGCCCTGGGAATAGCCTTTATGATCCCCCTGCGCAGGACCCTTATTGTGGAGGAGAAGGAGCTTGTCTACCCGGAAGGGGTGGCCTGTGCAGAGGTCTTGGAGGTGGGGGAGAAGGGCGGTTCAGGGGTGGGCCATATCTTCCTCGCCCTGGGCATAGGGGCAGCCTTCAAGTCCTTGGTTTCTGGGGTTTCCATTATCAAGGGAACGGTTGAAGGTGCATTCCGGTGGGGCAAAACGGCAATCTACTTAGGAAGCGATATGTCTGTGGCCCTTTTGGGGGTGGGCTTCATCGTCGGATTCAATATCTCCCTTCTGGTCTTCATCGGCGGGACGATAGGGTGGGTAGTGGGAATTCCCCTTTTCGGCCTCTTTAGGGGGATGACCTCCAGCGGTTCCCCATTGGACTGGGTCTGGGAGGTATGGAGCTCTCAGATCAGGTATATGGGGGTGGGGACGATGGTAATTGGAGGGATATGGTCAATCATCAAGGTGAGGAGAGGGATCTCTCAGGGCTTAAGGGAGGCCTTCAGCGGGATAAGGGGAATAGGAAGGGAGGGGGTTAGTTTACGCACCGAGGAGGACCTGCCCTCATCCCAGATATTGTGGGTTATCTTCCTGACCATAATCCCTATCTTTATCCTCTACTGGCATCTGACCGGGAACCTGAATATGGGGATTGTGGCCGGGGGGGCAATGGTGATAAGCGCCTTCTTCTTTGTAGCCGTCTCCAGCTACATAGTTGGCCTGGTGGGAAGCTCAAACAATCCCGTCTCCGGGATGACCATCTGCACCGTGCTTCTGGCCTCTGGTCTCCTTCTTCTCTTCGGAATGACCGGGGAGAGCGGGATCTTGGCCAGTCTGGGAGTTGCAGGAATAGTCTGCTGTGCCGCCTGCACAGCCGGTGATGTATCCCAGGATTTGAAAACCGGTTATCTCTTGGGGGCCACCCCGCGCAAGCAGCAGCTTGCCCAATTGGTTGGGGTGGGAGCATCGGCCTTTGTCATCGCCCCCATCCTCACCGTCCTCAACTCAGCCTATGGGATAGGAACCTCCAGTCCCACCTCCCTTAAGGCGCCCCAGGCTACCCTCTTTGCCAGCATAGTTAAGGCTGTATTCACCGAAAAGAGTTTGCCCTGGTTGATGTTGGGAATAGGGGCATTGATAGGAATCGCCCTTATCTTGATCGATGAGTCATTAAGGGCCAAGGGGACTCGATTCCGCGCCTATGTGATGCCGGTGGCCGTAGGTATTTATCTCCCCCTCAGCCTCTCTGTGCCCATCCTCATTGGGGGGATGCTCAGCCTGATAGTGAAGAGAATAGCCTCCTCCCGCGGGGAGGAGTTGGCAAAAGAGGCCAATCACCGAGGCATACTTTTTAGCTCGGGCCTGATCGCCGGTGAGGCCATTATGGGCATCATCATCGCGGGCTTGATTGTGAGCAAGGTGAAGCTGCCGGT
>DAOVCL010000089.1 GCA_030670005.1 Candidatus Zixiibacteriota bacterium
TAGGATCACCTCTTACGGCGAGAATGTGGGCACTCCAACTGCTTTCTTGGACTACCTCTCTGAGTTGGGAAATGAAGAAAAGAGAAAGAGGATGATACTGTCTTAGATAGTGTTAACCCACCCAGAAAATGAAAATACTCATTGCCGAAGATGATACCATCTCCCGCAAGATTTTGCAGAAAACCTTAGAGAAGTGGGGCTATGAGGTCCTGACTGCGGCAGATGGGTTAGAAGCTTGGGATAAGTTTCGCTCCTCGGATGTCCGATCTGTCATCACCGATTGGATGATGCCTAACCTTGATGGCATTGAACTTTGTCGCAGGATCCGTGGTATGGATATCGCTGGCTTAACCTATATTATCCTGCTCACCGCCAAGTCGGAAAAGCAAGATCTGATCAGTGGGATGAATGCCGGGGCCGACGATTTTTTGACCAAACCATTTGATAGGGATGAGCTTCAGGTAAGGGTAAAAGCAGGGGAAAGGGTGCTCACTCTCCAAAACAAGTTATCCTCCACTATCCAGGAGCTTTCTGAGGCCAACCAAAGGATGAAGGCCGACCTTGATGCGGCTGCCCAGGTGCAGAGAAACCTTTTGCCCGTTAGCCTACCTCAATCCCCTAAGTTTAGGGCTGCTTGGGCCTTCGAGCCCTCTCAACTTGTCGCGGGAGATATGTTCAATGTCTTTTGGCTTGATGAAGACCAGTTGGGCCTCTATGTGCTTGATGTCTCAGGCCATGGCGTCCAGGCAGCCCTGTTAGCCGTTACCCTAAACTATATGCTCAACCCTTACCTTGGTAGCTTTACCCTGCTCAGAAGAAAAATCCCACAACCTCCTTACCATGAAATCATCCCTCCAGCAGAGGTGGCGCAAATGCTTAACAGTCGCCTTCCTATGAATCCAAAGACCAACCAGTATTTCACTTTTCTTTATGGAATTCTGGACCTCCAAAATTATGAATTCAGGTTTGTGCAAGCAGACCATCCCAGTCCAATTGTCTCTCTTAGGGGGACTTATCCGAGAGAACTGGAAGGTGGTGGACCACCAATTGGATGGTTTGAGGAGGCGGTTTTTGCCGAGAGAACTATCTCGCTTGATCCCGGATCTCGTGTATACCTATATTCTGATGGCTTGACTGAAACCTTTAACCAAAAGAGGGAGATGTATGCCAAAGATCGCCTTATCCAACAGCTTCATTCTCATCGCGATTCTCCCATTGAAGAGACTGTCCACGCGGGTTTAAATGATTGTCTCTCCTGGGCAGGAGAGAAGGGGCCAGCGGATGATTTAACTCTACTGGGCTTAGAAACTGGCTTGGTTTCGGATGTAAAATGAGAGAATCTCCTCTGCTGGTAGGGTTCCTATCCAGACAGACCCACGACACGATCCAAGAGTCCATCCTCATCTGTGGTGACAGAAGCCCTCTTCTGCCACCAGAATTTAAAACCTCCCCTTGAAGGAAGAGGTTCACTACATGGGATAGGAGAATTATAGTCGAGGTCAGAAGATCTCTCCCACAATGGGGATCTAACCTTCCGCGGGTTTAGAGCCTAAGGGAGGTTTGTGAGCACTGTAGGTGTCGGAAATCACAACAAAAAAATCCAGTTTAGCCATAGGCTAAACCCTAATTCACCCCTTTGATTGTCGGATAGCCTATCATTTTCTGATCCATTCTTGCGGTCTCCTTTCTCTCAGCCTCTCTGGTATCCTCTTGATAAACAGCCATTTATCTATAAGATGCCAGAACAAAACTCTTTTGGCTCTCTTTTTGCATTATTAAAAGTTGAACCAAGCTAAAGGAGGCGAAGTGGCACTCTCAGATGATCCCTATGGACTCAAGTTGCGGAGGATGATCTTAAACCAACATCACCAAAGATTCAAGAAACTACAAAGGGAAGGCAAGTGGGCCGAAGCCCGGCAACAATTCAATGTGACACTAAACTATGCTATGGAGTCGGCGAACTATTCTATGCAGGTGATAGAGAAGGTGAAAGAGCGGATACAGAAGGAGAGGATGAGCAGGGCTGCCCAAACTTCTCTGGCCAATGCCTTTTATGACTATAGGCTTAAGAAGTAACAGTAATCAGCGGTCAGCTTTCAGCAGTTAACGTGGAAAGGGCCCTTTTGTGGATGATAACATCCACAAAGAGCGGGTTTCTTTCATTCTTAATTCTTAATTCTTCATTCTTAATTGCCTTACTCTCCCCCACCACAACACTTAGGTTGCCTCAATTGGGGCAGCCTTTTCCCTATCAATGGCCTTAGCCGCAGCTAAGTCCATTATCCCTCCTATGTCCAAAATTAGAGTTACCCTACCATCCCCCATAATGGCGGCTCCAGCGATCCCCTCTGTTTGAGAGAGAAAATCACCCATTGATTTGAGGACTACTTCCTCCTGGCCAATCAGATGATCTACTATTAAGCCCAACCTCCTCTCCGCAACTCCTACTACCACTACAGAGGACCCTTTGTTAGATCTCTCGGAAGAAGAGAGAGCAAAGAGTTTATCCAGTCTGGTTAAGGGCAGAACCGCATCTCGAAGCAGGAGGACCTCCTTCCCCTTTATTGTCTTAATTTCGTTGGAGAAAACCCTTGCCGTCTCCAGAACAGCCACTGAGGGGATGGCATAGGTCTCACTGTTTACCCCAACCAGCAGTGAGGGGATAATGGCCAGGGTAAGAGGAAGCTTAATTCTGATCCTACTCCCCTTCCCAGGCTCGGATTGTATCTCAATTATCCCATTTAGTTTCTCTATGTTGGTCTTTACCACATCCATCCCCACCCCTCTGCCGGAGACATTGGTCACTACTTTGGCCGTGCTAAATCCGGGGGCAAAGATAAAGTTCAGGATCTCGCTTCGGCTTAACATCTGAGCCTCAGCCTCAGACACAAGTCCCTTTTCAATGGCTTTATTCCTAATCTCCTCTGGATACATACCCTGCCCATCATCTCCTACCTCTACCACGATGTTATTCCCCTCCTGATAGGCCTTGAGCTCTAAGAGCCCCTCGGGGATCTTACCTGCTTTCTCCCTTTCCTCTGGGGTTTCTATTCCATAGTCCACGGCATTCCTGATCAGATGCACTAAGGGATCGCCGATCTCCTCAATGACCGATTTGTCCAGTTCTGTCTCCTCCCCCTCGATTTCCAGTTTTACCTGTTTCCCCCTCTCTCTGGAGAGGTCCCTTACCATCCTGGGGACTCGGCTGAAGACTTTCTGGATGGGGAGCATCCTGGTTTTCATCACCGCCAATTGAAGTTCTGTGGTTAACGCATCTATCCTACTTGTGGCTCCAGCCAGGTTCTGCACTATGGGCTCCGACTCCCATCCATCTAAAAAGCCCTTGTTCAACCTTACCAACCTATTTCTCTCCAAGACGAGCTCCCCTACCAGATTCATTAAATTATCCAACCTCTCCACTTCTACCCTGATGGTCGGCTTTACCCCTAAGACCGACTTTACCTGTTCCTTTATCTTTTGTTGAGTGGGGCGAGCAGAGGGAGAGGATAGAGCTTCGGGTTGGGGCGAAGGTCTTTCAGATTCTGATTTCAGGGAAGATTCTGTGGATTTAACAGAAGTTGTGGTAGCTGCCTGCTCTGGGGGGAGCTCAGCGGCTTTAGCTGGTTGATTTCCCTTTTTGGCCTTTACTGTGGATCTGGCTCTTGTAGTGGTCTTCTTGGCTGGTTTTTCCTGGGCAGTGGCGTCTGCCCCTTCCTGGTCAATCTTCTGAAGCTTACTCCTTATCCCGGAGAGATCAATCTCGACCTCTATGTTACTTTTGATCTGCTCTAAGAGAATCTTCACATAACCCAAAGATTCAAGGAGCACATCCATTATCTCCGAGTTGACCTTGAGCTTGGCATTACGGAGTTTGTTCAACACGCTCTCCATATCGTGGGTAAGCTCCGTCATCCTGGTAAATCCCAGGAAGGATGAGGTCCCCTTGATAGTATGAGCGGATCGGAAGATCTGGTTCAGTAGCCTAAGATCCTCCGGTGAGCCCTCTAAGGTCACCAGGTCTTGATCAAGCTTTTCTATAAGCTCAGATGACTCTAAGATAAAATCCTGGATTATCTCCTTCATTTGATCATCTTCGGGCATATCCTCCTCCATTTAACAGTTCACGGGGATTGGCGCTCAGCAGTCAGGCATTTTTCAGTTGTCGGCTGTCAGGGAGAGGGTTTAACCTCACGCAGGTTCGGAACCTGTGGGAGGTTTCTTCGGTGAGATTCGGGTCGCATAAATGCGACCCCTACATACTCCCCCCAGGAGAGGTTCTAACACATCAGGGGTTTCCCCTGATCGCTGACCTCTGATTACTGATCACTGTGAGCTGTTACCCACTCGGCTATTTCTCCCCAAAAGGCTCTTCACCTTATAGAGGAGGAGATGGGCAGGAGCAGGTTTTAATAGATAGACATTGGCCCCGGCATCAAGCCCTTCCTTTCTCGACTCCTGGTCACCCTGGGTGGTGAGCATAATTACGGGAATGCTCCTATTCCCCTTCCTGATAGTGCGAATCAGCTCCAAGCCGTCCATCTTGGGCATATTCAGATCGGCGATAATCAAATCCACCGGATTCTGTGCCATCTTCTCCAAGGCTTCCACTCCATCAGAGGCCTCGAGGCAGTTGTAATTGTTAGGTCCCAGGGAGTATATGATGAGTTTCCTCACCGTGGCCGAGTCATCTACCACCAAGATCGTCTTGGCCATCTTAGCACCTTTTTCCTCTACTCCTTTTTATAAACTATAGCATTAGGGAAAAGCATCAACTTAAAGGCCCGGGAGATATTGTGCAGGGATTCTAAGTGACCAATGAAGAGATACCCCCCGGGGTTCAAACTTTCATAGAACATTTCTATCACCTTCTTTTTCACCTCATCGTCGAAGTAGATGAGGACATTCCTGCAGAAGATCACATCCATATTCCTAACCATCTTAGTCTTTGCCTCATCCAACAGGTTCATAATGCTGAATTTTACCATTACCTTAATGGAATCGCCGATGGTGTAGTCATCACCGTTTTTGGTGAAGTATTTGGATTTATAGGGATCAGGCGTGTTTCTCAGATAATATCCTTTGTATCTCCCCTTCTGGGCCTCCAGGATCATCGCCCCACTGATATCATTGGCAATGATCTCAGGCACAAATTTAAAGGCCTTGGTGGCGGAGATGTTAGCCAAGATCATCGCCAAGGTATAGGGCTCCTGACCGTTGGAACAACCAGCACTCCATATTCTCAACTTTTGGCTTCCTGGATTATTGTTTTTAAGAATCTCGGGGACTATCTCCTTCTCGAAGGCCTGAAGCTGAGGCATATTTCTGAAGAAGCTGGTTTCATTTATGGTCACTTGATCAAATAGCTTAGAAAGCTCCTCCCTCTTCTTGGGGCTATACTTCAAAAGGTAGTAGTACTCATCAAAGGAGGTCAACTTCACCTCCTCCATCCTTTTGGAGAGCCTATTCTCCAGCAGATATTTCTTGTTATCTGTAAAATACATCCCGCTCTCCTCGTAGATGAGGTATCGTATCTGTTTGAACTTTTCGTCGCTCAACTGAGAGGGACTCATACCTTTTCCTCCATCTGGTCAGTGTTGGAGAAAACCCCAAGAAATTCCCTCGCTCTTTCGATCTCTGTATCTAAGTCGAAGACAAATCTCTCCATATCTAATTCCCCCAATTGAGGCTTTGCCGCTTTCAAGGTCTTCCAGGCAATACGGTCAGAGATGGAGATGCCCTGGGTGTCCCCACTGAAACCTATCCCCTTGGCCTTGCAGAAGAGATCAGAGAGTCGGATTAAGCTGGTCAGGGTAGGGTTAAGAACAGCCTTCTGTGGCTCGTGGTGAAAGCTTATGGTCTCAACCAAGCTAAGAGGAAGTTTCCATTCTTCCGCTAGCCAGCTTCCGATCTCGGCATGGGTTGTCCCCAGAACCTCTTCTTCGGCCTCAATCATTGGAATATCTTTCTCGAAGGTAGAATCTACCACCTTTGTGAATTCATGGTGAAAGAACTGATCCAGAACGATCTTTCCTATATCGTGAAGAAGACCAGCAACGAACTCCTCCCCATCCATTTCACACCTTAAGAGAGTTGCCAATATCTTGGCTATCTGGCCACAGCCAACGGAATGTTCCCAAAACTTCTCTCGATCGAAGGTGGAATGCCCAGGTCTAATGGGGAAGGTCTTGAACACGGATATCCCAATCACTAAGTTCTTTATCTTGTTCAGACCCAGAATGACCAGAGCAAGTTGGATGGTGGCCACCCTCTGTTTGAGCCCATAAAAGGCGGAATTGGCAACCTTAAGTATTTTGGCCGAGAGGCTGGGGTCCTTGGAGATGACTGAGGCAATCTCCTTTATGGAAATCTCCGGATTGCCCGCCATAGAGATCACCTCTGTAGCCACCTTAGGAAGCGTAGGCAAACTACCTATATTCTGGATACGTTCCCTAACTTTCTCTAATCTATCCTTTGCCATTTCCTCTTATTCTCTCCACCGCCTCCCGGGCAGCAAGCCTGAGATCCTCGTCTGGAACCTCAGTCAGGGGTGAGAGATACTGGAGTGCCTCCGCTTCACCAATAAATCCTAAGCCCTTACAGGTGGCTATCTTCATTAGACCATTGGAATTTTCCAAGAGCTTAATCAGAGGGGCAACGGCTCTGCGATCCTGCAGTCTTCCCACTACTTCTATCACCCTGAAGTTGAAGATTAGATCATCCTCATCCAGGTTTTCGAAAAGCTCGTTCAACAGTAGTTCCCTCTCCGGCGCCTTCAAGGATGAGTTTAAATGGTCCGCGTAGTTTTCCATTAAGTTACTTATTATTCCCTTCTTCATCCCCTGATCAGCCTCCTTGAGTGCCCTTAGCAGGTAAGGGATGGCCTTAGGATGACCCATCTTCCCCAGAGCTTCCAGGGAGACCTTTCTTATCAGCTCATTTTCATCCTGTAAATAGTTGATGAGGGGATCGACTATCTCCTCTGCCCCCAATTTAGATAGAGCCTCAATGGCAGCGAATTTCGTCCATTCATCGCCTTTTTCCAAGGCTTTCAGAAGTGCAGAAATGGCCTTTTTATCTTTAAGTTGGCCAAGGCTGACTATAGCTTGGTTGCGGACATTGGCCACCGGATCATTTAAAAGCTCGATAAGACCCTCTGTAGCCACCTCTTCCCCCATATAGCCCAGTATATCCGAGGTAAAGATCCTCACATCTCCATCCTTATCCTTCAAAAGTGATAGAAGAAGGTCCACCCCATCCCGCCCTACCTCCTTCAATATCTCTATCGCCATATTACGCAGGCGGACGTCACTCTCCCACAGAAGGGGGATAAGCTCTTTAACGGTCTTTCTCCCCCTGAGCTTAATAAGAGCCTCGATGACTGCCTCCCGCACCCCTCTACTGGGGTCGCTAAGCCTCTGAACCAGGGCGAGAATGGCCTCTTGATCTCCCTGCTCTCTCAGGCTTATAGCAGCCCCTCTCCTTTCGGACTCATCCTTGGAGGCCAGTTGCTGGATAAGGCCCTTGACTTCATCCATAATCACCCCCATCTTCCTTAAATAGGCTTACTAAACTCTTTTATCGGCAAGAAGGAGAGGAAACTTTAGGGAAATTTAAGAAAAAAGGGCCCAATTCAGGAAGATGGCCAGCCCAGACAGCAGAACCCCTATTCTGCTTCGGTCGGATCAGAGGATCTAACCACCCGGTCCTTAGCTATCCAAGCCAGCACACGAAACTTAATAAATATCGGGACAAACACTGTCCGCTCTGCTCGGAGATGGCAAAAATCCCCTTCTGCCACCTTAGATTATTGATCTTATTGTTAGGTGAGAAATAAATGGATGGAAACCTTGGGGTAAGTAGAGGATGGTCGCGATTTGCGACCTGTGTGATATGTTGAGCCTTAAGAATAGAGAAAGGACCTT
>DAOVCL010000219.1 GCA_030670005.1 Candidatus Zixiibacteriota bacterium
TATATTGGGCCTTTTGTGCTTTTCCATATTTTGGCCAAAAATCTCCTGGCTTATCAGATATCCACTTGCCTTTACTATGGGAACTTATTGCGGGATGGCTGTTCCTCGTCACTTTCAAGCTCGCATATTCCAACAACTACAAGGCACAATGATTACATCGCTCAGTCTAAGCAATATGATAATGGTCATCGGGGTAATTGCGACACTTACCTATTTCTTCTTCTCCTTGGAGCATAAAGGAGTACTTGGGAAAGTTGCTAAATTAGGCATCTGGTATATAATGCTGGCCTTTGGGGCTGCTTTTGGCTATACAGTTATGGCAAGAATATCCCTGTTCATTGGGCGGCTTCAGTTTCTCCTCCACGATTGGCTGGGGTTGATCCATTGAAAAAGTAATAAGTTGTGGTTTCCCTCGTTGAGGTGGCAGAACCCCGATTCTGCCACCTCTCTCTTTTGCCGTCAGAATGGGGATTCCGACGGCTCGGCGGGGGCAGTGTTTTTGCCCTCAAATGAAGGCATCTAACAGTTCTTCTCGTCTTCAGAGCCCACCTCCCCAAAAATCACTTGATTTTTCCACTTCTTACCGTTAAAATAAACCCGTGATGTCCCTTCCCACCCTAAAATACGAGGCCGGAACCATAGTCCTGAAGAATCCAGGAAGGGTGAAGCTCCCCCCCTTCTTTCTCTGGGACAGGAGGGAGAAGAAGTGGAGGGCGATGGCCCTCTTCTATCAGGAGGCAATTAACTTTTTCCATCTTCAGGGGATGGAGCTCGACGACAGGGTTCCCCAATTCCCCCGGCTTGGCCTCAACCTCCGCTCCCGATTCGTCCTCAGGCCCTACCAGAAAGAGGCACTCCAGGCCTGGAAAAAGGCAGGCTATCGGGGGACGGTGGTTCTGCCCACCGGAGCGGGAAAGAGCTACTTGGCCCTAAAGGCCATATCGCTGTTAGACAAGAGCACCTTAGTCGTTCTCCCCACCATAGACCTGATGAACCAGTGGTATGGCCTACTGAAGGATGGCTTTGGGATTGAGGTGGGCATCTTGGGTGGAGGCTACCACCAGATAGAGAGGGTAACAGTAGCCACCTACGACAGTTCATATATCTATATAGACCGCTACGGGGACAGGTTCGCCCTCCTTGTCTTCGATGAGGTGCACCACCTCCCCTCCCCCAAGTATTCCCACATCCCCCAGATGTCCACAGCCCCTTACCGGCTTGGCCTCACCGCTACCTACCGCCGGCCTGATGAGCTTCACTATAGGTTGGGAGGGTTGGTAGGGAAGGTGGTTTACCATAAGAGAGTGGCAGATCTAAAGGGGGAGCACCTCTCAGATTATGAGATCATCAGGCTGAGGGTGGACTTGGCCTCCCAGGAGAGGGAGGAGTATGAAAAAAGTCTGCAAGAGTATACGGGATATGTGAGGGAGAAGAAGGTGAAATATTACGGCACAAGATGGGAGGATTTCATCAGGGAGAGTTCCTACAGCGGTCAAGCCAGAAAGGCTCTTCTGGCCAGAAAGAGGGTGCACCAGATAATCTATCATGCCCAGAGGAAATTGGAGATCTTAGAGGCCCTGATCAAACAGCACCACCGGGAGAGGATGATCATCTTCACCCAGGACAACGAGTTTGTCTATCGTATCTCCCAGACATTCCTTATCCCCTGCATAACTCACCAGACCAAGACCTTAGAGAGGAAGGCCATCTTAGACCGTTTTCGAGATGGCCTCTATCCCATCATCTGCACCTCAAAGGTCTTAAACGAGGGGATAGATGTCCCTGAGGCCAAGGTGGCGGTCATCCTCAGTGGAAGCGCAGCTCCCAGGGAGCACCTGCAGAGGCTGGGGAGGATACTGAGGAAGAGCTGGGGTAAGAAGGCCCTTCTTTATGAGGTGGTGGTCAAGGGGACAAAGGAGACCCAGATCTCCTATCACCGTCGAGGAAAGGATGCTCACCTCTGACCTCATACGGTATAAGATCACCGATGACCAGATAACCCCGGCCTACATCACCAGGAAGGAGGCCGGAAGATACCTGAGGGTATCCGAAGATCTCATTGGGATTTACAGAAGTTCGGTTGACCTCACCCAGGGGGAGATAAAAAGGAGGCTGGAGGATTATGAATCAACCAGCACCGATTACCGGATATTCCGGGGGCTGGCCAAGCTGCTGGAGGAGAAGGCCACCTACTCCCCTCCTCACGACTGGGACTACCCCCAAATACGGGAGGAGGTCTTCCAGGAAGCAACCAAGGCATATCCTATAGTCACCCAGCCGGACCTAATATATCAGACAAGAAGGGAGGATGTCTTGGAGTCCATTGCCCAAAAGCTGGGGGTAGCACCCCAAGAGCTTGGCGACGGCCTTTATGGGGACCTCCTCCAAAATCATATCCTCACCAATATGGAGAAGATCATCCCGGAGGAGCTTCTACGCAGGTATAACCTTGCCCTGGCCCAGGGGATACTCTATCGGTCCCTGAGGATGAGGATTGAGCTTTTCTCTGACTACAAACCGATATTCAGATATATCAAACTGGCCAGGCTCATCTACCTCATCGAAAGGAATCCTAAAGGGGGTTACCTCATC
>DAOVCL010000207.1 GCA_030670005.1 Candidatus Zixiibacteriota bacterium
GGCTGTTGTTCTTCACAAAGGAGGGAAGCGGATGCTATTGTCAAGAATCTTGACATTTCGGAAATTCTTAGAAATTCCGAAATGTCGGGGGTTGTTTGAAGGGGGTATGCCCCCTTCAAGGGTGACAGCGGAGCGATCCGAGTGGGCGCAGGATTGCGGAGCGCCAGAGGGTCGGTGAGACCCTATGGAAGAAGTTAGCGACCGAAGGGAGCTAAGTTCTAAAGAGGGGAGGTGGAGTACCCGGATGCAAAATCAGAGAATGTGCGAAAGAGAAGGAAGTTAAAATCTGCTTTCAGTGCGAAGAATTCCCCTGTAAAACGATCTCAGAGTTTTTCAAAAATTACCCTGAAATCTTTAAAGAGTATGGGAAATTCAAAGAACTTAGTATAGAAGAGTGGCTAAAATCACCGATACAAGAAGCAGAGAAAGGTTATTGTCAGATCACCAGAAAATTTTATATCAGACCAAAGGCAAAACCTACAAGTGTTTGATGCTGCTACAGAAGCATTTTCAGTCATAGATAAGAGGGAATATTGCGACATAGGATTGCACTGGTAAGAAAGCTACAAAGTTCGGTACGGAGTTTCCACAAAGTGATACGCCGCCTGTTAGGCGAAATGTTTAGCAATAAAAGGGAATAATTGAAATGAAAGAAAATGATTACAGATTTGTTGGTGCCTGTGGACTATATTGTGGTGAATGTGACATCTACCTCGCCTTTAAAAACAACGACCAGAAACTCAAAGAAGAAATTGCCAGGGATCACAATCTCAATTCCTCCTATGTCCATTGTGATGGTTGTTGGGGAGATTTTTCCCAGATATGGGGTATTGAATGGCAGGAAGGTGGCAAGACCTGCAAAATAAGAAAGTGTGCCGAAGGACATCATATTTATGTATGTATCGAATGTCCAGACTTTCCTTGTCAGATGCTTGATGAATTTCACAAAAAGGGCTATCAGAAAGCAAGAAAAAACCTTTTTAGGATGAAAGAAATCGGCGTGGAGGAATGGCTCAAGGAGAAGCAGAAGTAACGCCGCTTCGCCCAGCACTTTTCAAAAAGCTGAAGTCACTGACTTGCGGGAAAGGTGGTAGTACACCTTCTCCTAAACCTTCATTTTGTTCGCACTTCGAAAAGCCCGAGGGAATATATGCAAATGATTAACCCTAAGAGTTTAAAAGCATCTCTTCTTCTGACCCTTATTCTGGCCATCAACTCCCTAACCCAGGGGGGAAATACCAGGGCCATATTGGAGAGGATGGAGGCTAAGGTGGACACCCTCGTCGACTTCTCCACCCGGTTTGTGCAGAGGATGAGCTATTCTTTGAGTGGGAAGGTGAAGAGCTTCGAGGGTAGACTCTACCTGAAGAGGCCGGGAAAGTTCAGGATAGAGACTAAAGACTATGCCTTTGTCTCCGACGCCTGCACCCTTTGGGTCTTCTCAGCCCGCAACCAACAGGTGACCATCTACCAGGCTGATTCTGCTCCCCCCTCCCTCAATCCCTATTCCACCCTTTTAGATTTCAGGAAGGAGTATGAGCTGGACACCCTTATGATCCGTAGTGGCTCCGACAAAAAGATGATCTATCTCCAGCTCCATCCTAAGGACAAGGGGTATATAAAGTTATTGGAGATATGGTGCGATGGGGAAGACCTTCTTCCGCGCCGGTTAAGATATGTGGACAATGTGGATAATCTGGTGGACTTCAAATTCGAGGAGATTGCCTTTGATAAGGGGATTAGCGATTCGCTGTTTATCTATCGTCCTCCAAAGGGGATAGAGGTAATGGATATGAGGAGGGGATATGAGGAATAGGTTCTACCTATTGAGCTTAGGATGCCCAAAGAATCTGGTTGATTCGGAGATTATGGCTGGCAAGTTGACAGAGGCTGGATTCTCCCTTACTACCTCCCCCTCTCAGGCAGATCTTATCCTGGTAAATACCTGTGGGTTCATCGATGACGCAACCACCGAATCCATTGAGGCCATCCTCCAGCTTTCCCAGTTGGGAAAGAAACTGATAGTAACCGGATGCTTGGCCCAAATCGGAGGAAGGGAGATCTTCCGGGATATTCCTGAGGTCTCTGCGGTGGTGGGTATCGGCGAGGAGAAAGAGATCACCCAGATCTGTTTAGATGTTCTGCGAAACGGCCACCGTATCCTCAAGCTTAGTCCCCCTCATCCAAACCAGGAGGAGCGCTCGATATCCAAGCCTCTTACCCCTTTTTACACCTCCTATTTGAAGATAGCCGATGGCTGTGACAATCGCTGTGGCTATTGTCTCATCCCTAAGATCAGGGGGAGGCTGCGGAGCATGCCAATGGAAACCTTGATTCGGCAGGCACGGCTTATGGTCCAGAGGGAGGTAAGGGAGATAATCCTGGTGGCTCAGGACCTATCCTCCTATGGACTGGATCTATACGGGAAACCGATGCTTGCTGAGCTTCTCCAACTACTAGATAAATTGGAGGGGGTAAACTGGGTCAGGCTCCTCTACCTCCATCCAGCTCACCTAAGTCCGGAGTTGATAGAGATAATAGCCTCTGGGGATAAAATCTGCAAATACCTCGACCTTCCCCTGCAGCACATATCGGACCGTATTCTCAAGGAGATGAATAGGGGGACGGGGGGCCAGGATCTGGCGGATCTCGTCCATCTCCTCAGGGCCTCCATACCCGGGGTGGTGTTGCGCACAACCTTCATTGTAGGGCTCCCAGGGGAAACCGAGGAGGAGTTTGAGGAGCTCTTAGAATTTGTCTGGATGGGACAGTTTGAGAAGTTGGGATGTTTTATCTACTCCCCGCAGAAGGGAACTCCTGCA
>DAOVCL010000171.1 GCA_030670005.1 Candidatus Zixiibacteriota bacterium
ACTATGGTCAAAATAATTTTACCCCAACCCGACTATCTGATTTCGTGCACTTACGGCACCCACTTTCGGAGAGGACGGAGATTTCACCCCACGCCAATTTAACTAATCCGAATTATTCATAAATTCGCATAGCATCTTAAATTGCCGAGGGTTTGTTATTGTAGGGACAGGTCTTTAGACCTGTCCGAAGAAAGCGGACAGACCTGAAGGTCTGTCCCTACTGAAAAGGTTATGCCAATTAGTTAATAAATAATTCGGACTAAGAGTTTCCCCGCCTCAAAAAACCTACATCGCAAATAGCAACTTGAAAAGTTCTTGACATAGTAGAAGAATTTAGATAAATTAGATCATTCACGGAGAGGTATCGCCATACTATCGGATTAAACGAGGTAAGTTCACGCCACGTTGCCGATGTGTAACCAAACTTGAGAGCTCACGCAAGCTACCAAGCTAAATGGGGATGCCATTTGGCTTATCCAGACGATGGGTAAGCGATGCCTGATAAAATCTTATCGCCTAAAGCCAGAGGCCCTACCCGACAAAACAGGAGGACTTGAAGGATGAGAATCGCTTATGTATCAACCTATCTTCCCAAACAATGTGGAATAGCTACCTACACAGATTATCTCATTGGTGGCATTAAAGAGGAGGCCCCGGAACTACAGATCAAGGTCGTCGCTGAGCGAGGAGCATCACCCGTCAAGGAAGGAAAGTTTGAAGTGATCCCCTGTTGGGATAGGAATGAGGATTATGTAGAGCCTATCATTAAACACACAAAGGATGTGGATGTGATCCATATCCAACACGAATACAGCATATACAAGTTTGATGATAGATTGCCCTTAGTGCTCCAAGGCCTCGATGCTAACACGAAGAAGGTGATAACCATCCATTGCCTGAGGCCAGCTCAATTCTCGGAGAGAGGGGCTGTGGATGAGAATTTCGCTGGTAGGATTGCTCAACTCGCCGATAGGGCTATCGTGCACCTGGAGTCGCAAAAGGCGATCCTGGCCCGACTGGGGATACCACCAGGAAAGATTCACATCATTCCCCATGGAACAGAGCTCAGCGATGAGGAGAAAAAGGCTGCACGGAAGAGACTGAATTTGCCTGCGGAGGGGAGGATACTCCTTATGTTCGGATTTGTAAAGAAGCACAAGTGTCTACACATTGTTCTTGAGGCCCTGGTGGATATATTGAAAAAATTCAAGGACACACACCTATTTGTGGCCGGAGGCCTTGCTCCCAGGGCCTCACAGAAGGACAGAGAGTATGCAGAATCTATCGGTAGGAAGATAGCGGAATTGGGACTTGAAAAGAGTGTCATCTATCCAAACAGCTTCTTCCCCAACGAGGATGTGCCCTATCTTTTTGGAGCCTCTGACATTGTCCTCTTTCCTTACTATGAGGAGGACCGCTCCGCATCCGGCTCGTTTCATCTGGCCATAGGAGCAAAAAAGCCCATAATTGCCTCACGGATACCCAAGTTCGAGGAGTTGAAGAATATCTGTGATGAACTCCTCGTCCTACCCTACAACTCCTCTGGAATCGCAGGTATAGTAATTAGGCTTTTTGAAGATCAAGAATTTTGGCAATATGTGGTTGACCGCACTGAGGAGTATAGAAGGCTCACCTCCTGGCGAGCCGTGGCCAGCCAACATTTAGATTTGTATAGAGGGACATTTCGGAATTTCTAAGAAATTCCGAAATGTCGGGGGATGTTTGAAGGGGGTAAGCCCCCTTCAAGGGTGACAGCGGAGCAATCCGAGCGAGCGCAGGATTGCGAAGCGCCAGAGGGGCGAAAGCCCCTATGGGAAATTAGCGACCGAAGGGAGCTAAGTTCGGATAAGATGAAGATAGCCATAGTATCGAGATGGAATACCGCCTGTGGAGTGTCGCTCCACGCTGAACTTGTGGGCAGAGAGTGGGTAAAGGAGAGGCATAGTTTAACTGTCTTCGCACCCAACAACATAAGACCTGTGGGAGGAGATGAGGAGTATGTGATTAGATGCTTCAGCGACGAAGGCAATCATACGAAGACCTTCTTTCATCCTGAGCCCTTTTTGGATACAGATTACGAGATCCTGGTTGTGGAACGAGTGGAGTGGGTACCTTTAGAGCCGCTAAAAAGATGCTTTCCTGAGATAAAGAAAAAGGCAAAGACAGTCTATGTGGTGCACGAGAGAAAACCGCCGACCAACCCTCTATTTTATCAGTTCGATTGGGACGCTTTAGTCTGCTTTGACGATCGCTATAAAGAGCTGTGGCAAGGAAGATTTGATGAAGCCAAGATCCATATCATCCCTTATCCAACAGGCCACCTATGCAAAGGGGATAAGCAAAAAGCAAGGGAAGAACTGGGCTTGCCCTCGGACAGGAGAATAGTCTTCAGCTATGGCTGGGCACCAGAATTGCATATCTACCCTATACTTCCAGCACTTCGAAGGTTGAATGAGATTTGTCCATTTGTCTACCTTGTTCTAGCTGATCCAAAGTATATCGCAGCAGACATCCAACCCTTAAAAGATCCCGGATTTATAGAGCTAAGATATGAGCTTGCCTCGATGGAGCGAATCTATACCTATCTTCATGCCTCCGATGCATACCTCATCCACAAGCAGGTGGAGGAGGTCCGCCAGGGGGAAGCTGTTGTCCCCAGTGCTATTCTGATGTGTCTGGGTGTATCGACCCCCATAATTACATCAGCCACAGAATTTGTCTGGTTTTTAGATAAAGAGGTTATGAAGTATTCAACCAGGGATGAACTCTGTAAGCTGCTGATCAAAGTGTTTGAGGGAGACAGAATCGTTAACGAAACCCTAAAGAGAGCTAAGGAGTATGCGATTGGACATTCTCCAAAGAAGATTGCAAGTGGATTTTTAAAGCTGTTTAATCGGTTATTGTGAAGGAGGGGGAATGAAATCTTCCTTGGATTACACTGTTAAGGAATTGGGAGATGGAAAGATCATTCAAATCGAGCCGGGAGAGGCCATCTTTAAGCTGGATTCCTATGAAAGAAACCCTGTTGTAAGGCCTCAGGATATCGGGATTACCTGGCAAGAGGAGGGGGTGGTGAAGCTTGGCGCTGTCTTCAACAGCGGGGCTGAACTATTCGAGAACAAGGTTATCCTGATGCCCAGATGCCACCAGCGGTATAGGAAGGGCTCATTCTTCGATGAAAAAATGGGCATAGAGAGGAATTGCTTAGAGAACTACATCTCTGAGGTCTGGCCTCTGGTGAGCGAGGATGGCCTCCACTTCTCCAGACTGCGGAATATGGTAATCCGGGGCGATGGCAGCGAGCATCAGAATTTCACCTATGGGATAGAGGACATCCGCATTGTCAAGTTTGGCCTGAGGTATCTTCTCATCGGTTGTGGCAAGATCAACCCCCCATTCAAAGGTGGAAATGCAGATCGAATTGCCATCTACTCCACCGAGGATTTTGTGAGGATCACCTATCATGGGATGGTTGGATCCTTCGACTCCCGCAACGCCGTTCCCTTCCCGCAGCCGGTTGGAGGGCGACACTATATGCTCTTCCGTTTTCATCCCCACATCCACTTGGACATCCTGGAGGGTGGCATCGATCAACTGCTCAACCCCTCCAAGCACACAGGTGCCTGGGAAAAAATCTATGACCACCGCAGCGAGAACCTGCTCTTGGAGGTTGGGCATCTTCCCCACGAGAGGGAGAAGATCGGTCCAGGCCCCCAGATCATTAAAACCGATAGGGGTTGGCTGCTTATCTACCACGCTGTCGGTGAGATAAAAATTGACATCTGCAGAGTCTATGGGTTGCAGGAGAAGATCGAGAGAGGATACTCTATCTCTACTGCCCTTCTAAGTCTTGACGATCCCAGAAAGGTTCTCTGTCGAACCCAAAACCCGGTCTACATCCCTTCCGCCCCCTATGAGCTAAAGGGCAGTGAGCAATACCCCGTGGATGTTCCTGCGGTTGTCTTCCCGGTGGGTGCTATCATTTGGAACGGCAAGTTGCTCCTCTACTG
>DAOVCL010000141.1 GCA_030670005.1 Candidatus Zixiibacteriota bacterium
GTCCTCTCCGTCTCCGTTTTCGAGACCTTTTCCCAGGACTCTAAGGCCGAGGAGTTTGACAAATACCGTTTTTGGGAACACTCCATAGCCTGTGGGGCCACTACCAGGGTGATAAGTAAGCATTTAGGAGTGAAGGACCCTGAGGAGGCCTTTGTAGGTGGTTTACTCCATGATATAGGTAAAATAGTTCTGGAACAGTTTCTCACTAAGGAGTTTCTCAAAGTGCTGCAGTTGGTTAAGGAGAAGGGCATTCCCATCTTCAAGGCGGAGGAGGAGGTTTTGGAGATCACTCACCCTCAAGTAGGTAGGTTCCTGGCCCAAAAGTGGAATCTCCCCCAGACTTTAGAGGAGGCTATTGCCTTCCATCATAATCCCACTTCTGCGGAGGTGCAGATAAAACTCGTCTCAGCAGTGCATTTGGCTGATGCTATAGTCAAAGGAATAGGAATCGGTTATTCGGGGGATGACCTTGTCCCTCAGATAAACAGAAGGATATGGGATGGCCTGAAGCTGGATTTAAACTTGGTTGGGGGATGGTTGAAGGAGATAGGCGATGAAGTGGAGAAGGCAAGTGGTTTCCTCTCCCTGCTTAAGGAGTGAAGTAGGAACAAGTGAAAATGATCAATGCAAAATGATCAATTAGGTTGCTCCAGTTGGAGGAATGTGGTTTCTACCGCACTTCAGTGCAGGGTTAAGGCCCTTTAGGGCCCTCTATTGAGGGCTGGTGAATGGGCTAAAGCCCTAAGAACCCTCAGCTAAAGCCGGGTAGAAATGTAGGGGTCACATTCAGGCGATTTAGGTATGAATCACGAGTTTAGCTGAAGGCAGGATGGAACCGTAGAAGGAGAAAATTTATGGAGGACTATACCATACTCATCGTTGATGATGAAGAAAAGGTGATAAATGCTTTGGTCAGGGTCCTGAGGTCGGAGGGGTATCGTATATTTGCCGCCTCCAATAGTCAGGAGGCCCTAACTAAGTTGGACGAGGGGGAGGTGGATCTGGTATTGGCCGACAACCAGATGCCGGGGGTGAGCGGGATTGAGCTCTTTTTTATTCTGAAAAAGCGTTGGCCTGATACTATAAGGCTCCTGATCACCGGCAGGGCTGATACGGAGATGGCCATCAATGCCATAAACAAAGGTGAGGTTTATAGGTTTATCACCAAACCCTGGGACCCGGAGGAGTTGAAGGTGACCATTCGCCGGGCCTTGGAGCATCATAAGTTGATGAAAGAGAATCAGAACCTTCTCCAAACAGTGAAAAGACAGGCCAACCTACTCTCCGATCTGGAGAGAAAGCACCCGGGGATAACCGAACTTCCCCAGGATGAGGAGGGTTTTTATGTGATAGAGGAGCCTTAGGGAAGTTACCGGGGTCAGGGATCGGTTGTCAGTGGTAAGCTGTCAGCAATCAGCAGTCAGCACAAAAGCAGTTTTCGGTTGTCAGTTATCAGCCGAGCCGTCAGAACCCCGATTCTGACGGCAAGAGGAGGGTGGCAGAATTGGGGTTCTGCCACCTCGGGAAAATGAAAAGGGGTCACATCTTTATTCTTGATTTTGCAAGAATCTATGCCTAATCGCCTCTAACGCTTTCCTCACCCCTTCGTCCGCCTCCACTTGTGACGTCGATTATAGTATGTGCTGTAAGCCACATTGAGGCGATGCATGAATCTACTCAGGCTCGGCTTCAAAGTTCGCAGAATCGCATGATAGTGACTCCTCATAAGCACCAACACAAGGCATTGGACATCAAAGAGCACCAAGCTTTCACAGAAGATATCGAGGAATCTTTCATAATCGCCACTGTCAGTGAATATGGGATTTTTCTCGTTTCCTCTCGCCAGCACAGGATAGAGCGCGTCCTCGTATTCAATACGCAATTGTCTGGCCACTTTGATCTCCCGTTTATAATCAAAAGCGTTTGCATAAGTCTCATCTGAGACAAGTGAAAGGCTAGTTGTTGCTTATATTTATTATGACATCAGATATGGGAAAGTCAAGAATAAAGATGTGACCCCTATCTCATACTATCTCATAATTCTTAGCATACTGATACCCTTAGCCATCTTGCAGCGAGAGCTGAAACAACTGTCAGTTCCTACCAACGTCCCTGGTTAAGGCATCCTTCTCATCTCATCCAGAAAGGCGGGCCTGTTTGAATACCTCTCCTTTAACAGGCTTACGAGTTCCCTAAACTCGGGGCCAAATCCCTTTATCTGCCTCATCTGCTTCAGATACCTGACAATCTCTCGATAGTGTGGTCTGCCTGTCCCACTCTCAGCAAATGGGATGATTAGCTCCCTATAGGTGTTAAAGTACCTTTTGGGATATCTGCTGGATAGGTCTTTATGGTACTTGCTCAAGGTGTAAAGGTTTCTTTGGGCAAAAACCATCTCAATGGCGTTATCAAACATCTCCTCCCTTAAGTAGATGTCAATGATTGTATCCTCACTATTGAATCCACCTTTTGATAGGTTGCTTATGATAGAGGGAAGCATCTGGCTACATTCCTTTGGAGAACAGGCCTTCTTTAGATTCTCATAGTCATCCCATTCCTATCCTGAAGGAAGAGGGCAACCAGATTCTCCTTATATTTAGGAGATCGCCTTTTGTAGAATTTGCTCAAGAATCTGCGCAACCCTTTGGTCAGATGATCGGGAAAGATGTTAATGCCCTCCTCAGCAATTTTGACTGCCTCCTTGGCTTTGCCATCTTTCTTTAAACGATTGGCATATAAAAGGCAAAATTCGCGGTCTTTGAGGTAATATCTCTGGATTAGCCCATAAAACCCTTCCACATCATCGAGCCTATCTAAGATATGGAGCTGCATCGCCAGAAGCTCCTTTGCCTGATAATATTTACTCCATTGACTATGGTGAGGTAAATTCCTGGGAAGATGAGGCTCAAGCAGTCCCTTCCAATACTCAAGATCCTGGCTTGGTTGACATATCTCCCTTAAGGCATAGTCATAGTGTTCTTGAAAATAGTCAGGGTCGTTCTTCATATATTTGCCAAAGAGATAGTCGATATAGCCCTTCTTCCCTTTATGGTCTAACCCTGCCTCATTTATGCAGTTTGTAAAATTCTCTATCGCCTGCTCAAACTCACCTCCATAATATCCATCGGAATCATCCACATTACCCATATTCTCAGCAATGACCTCAGATAACGCCTGATAGATACTCGCCGCCTCCAGGAAGTTTCCACCCTTGATATACCGATAAGCTAAATCACAGATATAAGAGAAATCAACTTCAACTCCATACTCGATAAATACGTGACGGCCTGCCGCCTCACGATAAAGCAGGTTTATCTCCTTTTTGTAGTTATGGATGTTTCTTCTCTTTGAACCCCTGTCTGAAAAAAAGATGGTAAAGTGATCTCGCAGGCTCAGGTTGGCTCCAAACTCCGCCATCAAAAACCCCTTTAGTTCATAGAGAGGGAGGTTATTCAGAATGGCCTCAATCTTCTGCTCCTTTTTCTCTCCATCCCTTTTAACCTTATGATAATTTGTGGATAAGGCGATAAGTGTGGCCACAATATGCTTGCAGTAACCACCCCAATTATAGGGACAGGTGCAGGATGCTTCAATATCCTCCTTGTCTGCACGGATTGCTACCTTATAATCGCTTGTCCCGGCTACAGTAGCCCTAATCTTCTTCCCAAATTGCTCCAAGTCTATAACCCTGCCCTGATGGAAGTATTCCAGACCGCGCTCATAAGAACTCTCAGTGCATAGCTCCCTTATCTCATCAAGCGTTAGTTTCACTCCTCCTCACCCACCATTTTTGAACTTAGCCGCCTGCGGCGGGGCTTTTTTGACAGGATAACAGGATTTACAAGATTTTTATTCATCCCGTCCATCCTATCTATTATTGTAACCCGCATTTGGATTGTAACATTCAAATCGGCTACCAGTGGCACATTTGAATTGGGGGACCTGTCTCCAGACCTTTCAAGAGCTGTCAGGAGGTAACTCCTGACAGCACACTTTTGATCGACATCAGGAGATGTCCCCCACATTCCGGCTTCTTGTGGATGATGACATGCACAAGAAACAGAGGAGGTGAGTTTTATTTATCCCGATCATCCTGTCAATCCTGTCTAAAAATGGAAATTCCTATGCTTTGAACTTAGCTCGCTTCGCTCGTTAAGTTCGATTCAACTACTTAAAAACCGAATTATCTCACGGCATTCCGGCCATCTAATTCCACCTCTCTGATTCCCTTAGAAAAAGGGTAAGTCCTCTTGTATTCGTAATTATAGGTCACTTTATCTCCTTTGTCAACTGATTTCCTCAAGTATAGGCTGATGATGACCTCATATGTTTCCACTTCCTTATACTTTAAACCTCGCGCTCTTTGTGGATGTTATCATCCACCAAAAGACTTGAAAACTCTGCAAAACTCCACCAGAGCGCCTGCAAGCAAGCTCGGAATTTAGGCTCGTCTAAGCCTCTCCAGAAATGGCTTGACCTTTGTAGGGGAAGTAGTTATTTTACCGGTAAGATGGGGGATAACCAAATCTTCTCGGATGAGCTTCTCCACAGGTTGAGGTCTTCCCGTTCCCTGACGGTGCTCACCGGGGCAGGGGTTTCCGCCGAAAGCGGAGTTCCCACCTTTAGGGGTAAGGATGGCCTCTGGAGGAAGTTCAACCCCCAGGAGCTGGCCACGATGGATGTCTTTATGAGGGATCCCCAACTGGTCTGGGAGTGGTATGAATACCGGCGGAGGCTTATCCAGGATGTCCAACCGAATCCAGCCCACTATGCCCTCAGTGATCTGGAGGATAAGTTCGACGAATTCCTCCTTGTTACCCAGAACATTGACGGCCTCCACCAGAGGGCTGGTAGCAGGAAGATAGCAGAGCTTCACGGTAACATATGGAGGGATCGCTGCCTGAGATGTGACAGGGTATATGATCATAAAGAGGTTGACCTAGGAGAGATTCCCCCCAAGTGTGCCTGTGGAGGGAGCTTGAGGCCAGATGTTGTCTGGTTTGGAGAGGCCCTTCCCCAGGAGATCCTTTCTCAGGCCTTCCAGGCGGCCCAGTCCTGTGATTTTCTCTTAACTGTGGGCACTTCAGCCCTGGTGCAACCTGCCGCCTCTCTCCCCCTTTTAGCCCTGAGAAACGGGGCCTTTGTGGTAGAGATAAATCCAGAGCCGACCCCCATCTCTGAAAGGGTCAATGAGTCCATAAGGGGGAAGGCAGGAGAGGTTCTCCCTCGCTTAGTGAAAAGGCAATATTTCACCACCGACGACCACGGACCGGCACAGAAAAACAGGGAGCAGTAATCAGTTTACAGGGATCAGGGATAGCCA
>DAOVCL010000070.1 GCA_030670005.1 Candidatus Zixiibacteriota bacterium
CCAAGCTTTTCGACTACTTCCCCCAAAACTGCCCAGAGGAATAACCCCGAAAAAATACCGAAGTAGTTGCCTTTTCTTGTATCTGAAGTAGTTATGGAGAAGAAGAGAAAAGCAATTCCCAACCCTAACAATATCAGCCCCATAATTATAGTCGCCATAGTTCCAAACCTGTAAATTCCTACCAGAGCCATATAGGTGGCGGCGAAAACAAGCAACACAGACAACAGACATCTTAGCCCTTTCCTTCCCATTGTTGCCCTTCCTTTCTGACCACTTAAATTTGTAACAGTTCACCACGGAATCTCACGGAATTACACGGGTAGCTTTTGTCAACGAATCCTTTGCCCCGTTATATCAGAACTTATTTAACCTGATAAGACCTAAACTGAACTGTCTGATCCCTTAGTCTGACGTCGATTACTGGCAGAAGAGGACTTCTGCCACCTCTGAGGAACCCTCGGCTAAAGACGGGTAGAAGGCTTCTACCGCACTTCAGTGCAGGGTTCCTGCCTTGATGGCAGTCTCTATTGCTTTTCGGGTTTGGCCTAGGTTGCTCCGTGGGGTTAGCAACTGAACTGTCAGATCCCCTGATCTGACAGCAGATTACCTGACTGCTAATCTCTGAGCCCCGTGAACTGTTACTAAATTTTACGGTGTCACCCTCACTCCCCTTGCCCGAGGCGAGTTGTCGAAGACCTGAATCACATGGAAGATCATAACGGTGGACTGTCGGGGCGATTTTCCATGAAAGTAGTCGTGCACAAGGTTCACATACTTGAGGATCTCACTCTCTTCTTCTGAAGCTCGTTCATCCTTGGGGTGCACGAGCCGACAGATCGCCCTCACCTCATAACTGGGGATGTCAAGAAAGACTATTGAAACAGAAGGATTGGCCATAATGTTGAGGAATGTGTGAGTCTCAAAATCCTTTGTGGTATAAAGTTCCAGGGATGTTAGCTTTGTCCTGTCCATAAGGTCTTCATCTTCATAGAACCCCTTAAGCACTTTGATCTTCTCCTCAAGAGGTGCCTCCCATGTGGATTCGAATTTCTCGATCGCCTCCCTGATTCTCTCCCTCTTTGGCACAGTTCCTATCCCTTTGTAGGCGTTGTTTATGCTGAATTCAGCATCCAGTCTCTGTCCACCATAGGTGGCCACAGCCCCAAAATGATGACCGGAAAAGCCCGGCATCTCCCCTTTCTTCAGAGCCTCAAGGCCCTTGAGCCCTGAGGTCCTCCTCCACCCTATGAACCCATCGGGCAGTTCCCTGATACTGAATTTCTGCCATTTCGCATCCACTTTTGCCCCTATCACTCCCCTGTCATAGTTCGACATATCAATATTGGGCTGGGTGAAAGCCTCCCCCTTCCAGTAATTGATCTTTCCCCTATGAACATTTTCATCCTGTCTCCTGGAACAGGCGAGGAGAAAAATAGCCGAGAGCACTATTCCCAGAAGTAGATTCCTCTTATAGCCTTTCACATCTACCCCCTCTTTGGTTACCTAACCTTTGCTCGAAATTAAAGGAACTACGGACTAATACGGGTAGAACCAGCCTTCATCCATTGTCTTATGCAAAACACAAGCTATTTTAGCCATTCCTGCTGGACTGCCAAAGACCTCCTCCACCCCACTCCGTTTTACCTGAGGAATGGGGTGGAAGGGGCAGCCGACCACCCAACCCCATCCTTTCTCTCCCCTCCTCTTTTTCCCGTGGCTTTGAGGGGGTAGGGTGGAGATAAGTGGCCGGCTACCTGAGCAATACCATTGGCCTGGTGGCTGTGCAGCCTTTAGCCTGGGTCCCTTCGACAGAGTTCAGGACAAGCTTGTAAAAGTAAACCCCACTGGGGACCTCATTGCCCTGGCTGTCTTTACCATCCCAGTAGACAGTGTAGAACCCTGGGTTCTGATAACTATCAATCAAGGTCTTTGCCTCTTGCCCCAGGATGTTGTAGACCTTCAAGGTGACCGCAGTCCACTGACCGCTGACCGCCGACAACTGATAGCGGATGGTGGTGGTGGAGTTGAAGGGATTGGGGTAATTCTGAGCCAGGCTAAAGGTCGTAGGCAATTGCCGAACTATCGGCTCCTCATCAACTCCAACCTGCATCTCCTTGTAGAGGATCGTTCCGGATTCTCCTACCACCCAGATGTAAATCTGGTCTTCCCTTTTAACTGCATGAAGACCCAAGAGATCTACCGATGTGCCACTCTCCTCGCACTCCCACCCCTCTCCCCCGTTAACCGTGGAGACGATATACCCCTTTTTCCCCACCCCCCAGCCATATCGGTTGTCGGCAAAATATACCCCACCCCTTAGACACTTACCATCGAATACACTATCCATTTGAACCTCCCAATCTTCACCCCCATCAGTGGTATAGACAATCTTCTCCCATTTTCCTCCGGCCCAGCCTTTAAGTGTATCCTCCGGGAAGACAATACCATTTAAGTGCATCGCGGTCCCACTTGGCTTCTCTACCCAGCTTCTGCCTCCATCGGTCGTTTTGAGGATTAACCCATTCTTGCCGCAAACCCATACCCTCAGCGAATCATAGGCGAAAACCCCCTTTAGCCACTCATCGGGCACCCCATTGGTCTGAGCCACCCATAAGCTACCTGCATTAGAAGTATGGACGATAGCGCCGTGCTCACCCACAGCCCAGCCTCTCAGCGAATCTGGAAAGCTACACCTCCATAAGGTCTCCTCGGTACCACTCTGGGTCGCCGGACTCCAGGTGGTTCCCCCGTCGGTGGTAAGGAGGATCAACCCATGGTACCCAACTGCCCAACCCAGCCGTGAATTGACGAATTTTACATCCTTCAAATCGTCTGTGGTGTTGCTGGTCTGGTGCAACCAGTTGGCACCACCATCGGTGGTATGGAGTATGGTGCCGTGGCTCCCTGCGGCCCAACCCGTATCCGGACTGATGAAATGGACACCATAGAGGTCTCTGGTGGTTAGAGTGTCATAGCCTTGAGGCACCCATCCTTGAGGGTATCCGGATGTGGCCCAAATAGCAACCAGAAGGACCGCAAAAATCGGGAACGACAAAAAAAGCCTTCTCATCATCCCTCCTCTCAAAAAATCAAGGGGGGGATGCGGCGAAATCACCGCATCCCCTTTGAAGATATTAGCGGAGCAGGACCATCTTCTTAGTAGCCATATACTCCCCTGCTTGAATCCGATAGAAATAGACCCCACTGGCCACTTTGGCCTTCCAGCGAACCTGGTGGCATCTGGCCTTCTGAGGCTGGTCCACCAGGGTGGTCACCCTCTGTCCGAGGATGTTATAGACCTCCAGCTTCACCCAACAACCTTTGGGAAGGGTGTATGCAATGTGGGTAACTGGATTGAAGGGGTTGGGGTAGTTCTGAGCCAAGTTAAAGGTCTTAGGCAATTGACCAGCCATCGGCTCCTCATCAAATCCAACTACCTCCCCTTCGGATCGGACTATTATGTCATCACAGAGGGTAGAGTCTATCCAGGAGGAAGCGAAAGCATATACACCAAAGAAGCCTGAGTCCGCCCTCGAGTCGATAAATGGACAACCGGGAAGTTCTTCATCGTCAAAGTATGCCCATATCGAGTCCCCGACAGCCTTCAGTTTGAGCTTATGCCATCCGGTTGTATCTGGAATGACCTCTGGAATGCTGTCAGGAGTCCACAGGTGAATCACAAATCGGGTATCTTCCTCGTTATAGGAAAGCTCTATTCTTGCCGAATCGTCGAAATCACACATAAGAAGGTAGTAGGAACCGGTGGTGGTATCCCAACGAGCAACCACGCCATGATGTGGCCCCACAGTATCCGAGACCTGAGTGTAGAGATATGCCTCTACGGAGTAGTCCTTGAGGTTGCGCCTTCCGGCGAGGCTTGTGGCTCTCAAAGGCTTTAACGGGCTCGACAACTTCCCAATCCATCCATCGCCACTGGGGTTACCAGGGAAGGAGACAGCGGTTAACTCGGATCCCTCCCATCCGGCAAACCAGTTCAGGTGGAGGTTACCATCGGTGAAGTATTCCTCATAGAGGATCGCTGGGACCTTCATCTCTACCGGCACAATCACATCGGAGTTGTTGAGGGAGTTATTGTGGATGTGAATCTCGCAGGTGTAGGTGGTATTCTCAACCATTGAGGTATCAGGGGCGAAGGTTACCTCTACCTCCATTGAGTCACCCGGAGGCACTGTGCCGGTGGAGGGATCGACACTCAGCCAAGTTGGACCGCCGCCAACGAAGAAGTCCATGATACTGGCCATCAGCTCAGTTCTTGTGCTGGGAGAGGTTCCATCCGCTAAGCCAGCGAAATCCACAGTGGTGAACACCATCTTGAACCCATTTGCGCCCTCATACTGGCAAGCAGCGATGCCCGTGGGTGATGGAGAGGTTATCTGGAACACATCGGTGCCCACATGCGTTATTTCATCGATGCACAGGCCATCTTTTGTTGTTGTGTAAACATCGTAAAGGCTAAAGGTCATTCCTTCAGCAACAGAACCCGGCATCCCAGTAGCTGTGCCAGTCTCCGGATTAGTGAGCAACCACCTATCCTGGTATGTCCAGGTTACCCCCAGATAGTCGTAGGGGAACTGCCCTGGACTGAAGTTTCCCGCAGATGAATGGCGGTCATAGAAATAGTCCATAGCTGAAAGGAACAGGTTTCCGCCACCATCCAGATAAGTGGCCAGATTTGCTTCGTCGTTCGGGGTGAGAGTCTGCTGAAGCTGCCAGCCCTCGCCGGTAAACCAGATCACCACAGGATAATCAGCCATTGTCGCCGCATCTGGACCATCTGCCCCCGAGGTCGTTATCTCAAAGATGTCGTAGGTATATCCGTTTGCATCCAGAGCATCGGTGAAATAGGGGCGGGCGTCGGTCCAGGTCGGTCCGTGAAAGCTATGGTCGTCGTCAACCAGAAGCACATCAGCCTGTTTCGTTGAGGTCTCCCTGATAGAGATGCTGTAATCTAAAGGCCCGGTGCCAAGGTTGCTGATCATTAGAGTATCGTAGAGTGTATCGCCGATGGCCACACTCACGGTGAAGGAGTCGGGATCGGCCCCGATATAGGACCAGTCGAGATGAAAGTCGCCGACCGTTGTGGTATCACCTTCCGAAACCACGACACCACAGGTAGTATCAGGGAAATAGGGGGGCGCACTCACGCTCACGCAGTATGATGTCCCCACAAACACAGGATCGATAAGGAAATAGCCATTAGCATCCGTAGTATCGAGCCAATAGGACTCTTCAACTTTGACCACAGCTCCTTCAATCGGACCCTTGCCAGTGGCCTCGTAAACATATCCGTCAATAGCTCCCTGGGTGTAGGGGCTAACCTTGTGTAGGATCGTTCCTCCCGTTCCCACCGCCCAAAGGTGAAATGTGTCTGCCCTCTCAACTGCATGAAGAGCACGAAGCCAATTAGATGTGCCGCTATACTCATCAATCCAATCCTGGCCTCCGTTGATCGTGGATGTAATCACCCC
The DNA here is from genome assembly GCA_030670005.1 of Candidatus Zixiibacteriota bacterium. Lineage (GTDB taxonomy): Bacteria > SM23-81 > DAOVCL01 > DAOVCL01 > DAOVCL01 > DAOVCL01. The sequence goes on from DAOVCL010000070.1 coordinate 5,490, forward strand.
ATACTTCCCAACACCCCAGCCGTATTGGTTGTCCGTAAAATAGACTCCAGCCATTAGGCAATTGGGATAATCATACCTCTGCTGAACCCAGGTGCCACCGCCATCGGTGGTGTGGATGACATATCCAAATCTCCCTCCTATCCAGCCTTCAAGGGGGTTCTCCGGGAAGACAACACGGTTCAGGCAGTGTGAGGTTTGACCCTCCCATTGCTTAGCCCAGGCAGCCCCTCCGTTGGTGGTCTTGAGGATTGTCCCATCCTTGCCACAGGCCCAAACCGTGTCCGAATTGTAAGGGAAGACCCACTTCAGGTGGTTGGAAACCCCAGAATTCTGAGAGCTCCATATATCACCACCGTTGGTGGTGTGAACGATGGTACCATTCTTGCCCACGGCCCAACCATTCAAAGAATCTGAGAAGTTACAACACCATAAATCCTCATCGGTGCCGCTCTCGGTCGCAGGATTCCAGGTACTCCCCCCATCGGTGGTAAGAAGGATCATCCCATGATACCCGACTACCCAGCCCAGACGAGAATTGATAAACATAACATCATAAAAATCATTTGAGGTGCCACTGGAGAGTAAATCCCAATTAGTCCCACCGTTATAGGTACGAAGGATCACTCCATACCCACCCACAGCCCAACCCGTATCCGGGCTGACAAAACGCACGCCATAAAGGTTCCTGGTGGTGCCACTTGATTGAGATACCCACCCTTGAGAGTATCCAGGTGTAGCCCAAACAGCAATCAAACCAACCACAAGGACTGCTATCAACAATGCTATCCGTTTCATCTTAATTGCCTCCTCGTTTGTTTAGGTTAGAAGAACGCTATCTTTACAAGCCTGGTTATTTTCATCCATCCCTCCTTTCTGGTTAAGGCTAAATGAACCCCTCATATAGATTTAAAGGCGTTTTAACTTCATTGGGCGACCCTGGAGAAGAGGATTCTTCCATGTGCTCCCACCGCCCAGACGCAAAGCTGCCCTAAGTTTTTAATTGCATAAAATCCCCAGAGATCATACTGAGGACTGCCGCGGTCAACCTCGACTACCCATCCTGGACCAGGATAATCTCCGTATGTAGATCGCCCTTTATCGTCATAATGGATAAATGTTCCTCCGTCCAAAGTGGAGACAATCCTCCCCCATTTTCCCACACCCCAACCATGGAGGTTGTCAACAAAATATACTCCCCCTTTAAGGCATTCTAAAACCGTGCCGTCATGCCAGTCTGCACCACCCTCTACCTGTTTCTCCCAGGTTTCACCCCCGTCAGTTGTGTGCAGGATCTCACCATACTTTCCTCCTGTCCAACCCTCAAGGGGGCTCTCCGGGAAGATGATACCATTTAGATTCATCGTGGTTCCACTTTGCTCTTCCACCCAGTTTCTGCCTCCGTCAGTCGTCTTGAGGATCAACCCCTCCTTACCGCAGATCCATATCCTCAAAGAATCGTAGGCGAAAACACCTTTCAGCCATTCATAGGTCACCCCAATCCCCTGAGCTACCCAGGTGCTGCCAGCATCGGTGGTGTGAACGATGGCTCCATGCTCACCCACAGCCCAACCATTCAGAGAATCCGAAAAACTACATCCCCATAGGGTCTCATCGGTGCCGGTGGAGTTCGCAGGATTCCAGGTAGTACCACCATCAGTAGTAAGACGGATCAACCCATGATACCCAATTACCCAACCCAGATGTGAATTGACGAATTTGACATCTTTCAAATCGTCTGTGGTATTGCTGGTCTGGTAGGACCAGTTAGCACCACCATCGGTGGTATGGAGGATGGTCCCCTTCTCCCCAACTGCCCAGCCATTGTTTAAATCAATGAAATTTACACCATAGAGGGTGTTGTCTGTAGGTGATTGCTGAGGAGTCCATCCCTGGGTTGAAGGCAACGGGGTATTTATCACGCGTTTCTTTGAACAACTCAAGATTGTAATCCCTAAAATCAGAGACAAGGAGATAACTGCCCACAGTTTCATCTGGAAACTCCTTTCAAAGTTTAATACTGAATCCTGTTAGGATCGTCCTGCCCGGCATCGGCTCATATCCCATTTTGGGAGAACCTCTGTCCACATAGTCGGTGTCGAAGATGTTCTTAACCGATAAGAAGACATTAAGGTGTTGGGTCAAATCGTAAGAAAGCTTTCCGTTAGAGACAAGGTATGCGGGGATCTGGCCCTTGGGTCTCTCTTCAGGTGGAATCTCATAAACGCACTTATCTGAGGGTGCCCAATAATATGACTTCTTCGATGAACCCAAAAACTGGAGACTGAGCCCAAGGCCGAAGTCGAAACTATACCGAAGATCGAGATTTGCACGATGCTTAGGCCTGTAAAGGAGCTCCTCACCCTTTAGCGGTCCGGCAGTTCGGTTTTTGGTTTCCATATAGGTGTAATTTAAAGCGCCCGAAAAACCCGGGGGAGAATGGAACTTTATGCTCGCCTCAACGCCTTGCATAAGGGCCTTCTCTATATTTTCCCGCCTCCAGAATTTGCCCTGGTCAAATTTAGCCACAGTGGTAATGAAATTCTTCAGATCGCTTCTAAAGAAAACTATATTTGAACTCAAACCATTACTAACTCTACGTTCAATACCCAGTTCATAGGTCAATGCCTCTTCTGGCAGAAGATCAGGATTGCCCACCCAACATCCTCCTTCCTCTTTTCTCCAGTAAAGGTCTCTCATCGTGGGAAAACTGGTCTTTCTCCCTATCGAGGCGTGAAGATCGGTCTTATCGGTGAGCCTGAAGACCAGACCGCCTTGTGGATTAAAGATCCCATGTTTTGGACCAGGCCTGGTTTCAGCCACCTTAAGCGGATCTAAGATGTCATAGCTTGCCCCAATAACAGCGGAAAGCCGAGCACCTATATTTAGCTCCTCTTCCACTCCAAAGGTGCTGGTGCCCAGCTCATAGATAGCAGTTCCCTCTGTCCTTGAATCCTGCCGTCTATTCTGATCCCGTTGATATCCAACCCCCAATTTGAGCAGCCCTATTTTGTAATGACGCAAGCTTGTATGCAAAAATCCACCGGCTAACTGGCTCTGGGAAAAGTTCCGGTAGGAAAGCCGGGTGAATTTCGCACTGGAATATGAGTCCAAAGTAAGCCAGGTTTGGGCATAGAACCCACTCACCTTGATGCTCAGCCAATCCCTTGGCTTTACCCTGGAAACCAAATCCACCTGCCATCTGTCCTTATCCCTGAACCTCCAGTGGTACGAATTTGGCCCTTCGGTGAGTTTTGTCGGATTTGGCGGAACGGGCAGACCGGCCACATTATCGTTAATCAGGAGGGAGAGGGCGATTCCCTCCTCTTCATTTGGCGCAAATCCTATCCTCAAAGCCAGGGATCGCTTGATGTAATCGCTGTTGTCCCTTAAACCTCCATTCTCGAAGGGTGAGACCTTTGGGTCATTGTTGTAGCGCTGCGATAACCTGAACCCATCTGAGGTTCCGTAGCTCCCGGATAGCCAGTAGTTAAATCTGCTCAATTCGGCTCCGTGGTCTATCCGATATAATTGCGTCTTATCCCTTCCGAAGGAACAGGTTAGTTCTGTGAGTGGTTTTCCTGTT